>NZ_JBHSHQ010000039.1:40593-47266 GCF_042652985.1 Ruoffia tabacinasalis
CTAGCGAGGTCTGTTTTCTTAGGAAAAAACTCACGCAGTAAACCGTTAGAGTTCTCATTGGTTCCTCTTTGCCAGGCACTATAAGCATCGGCAAATTAAAAATCAATCCCTGCTGCTTCGACCTCAGGATAACAAGCAAATTCTTTTCCTCGATCTGAGGTAAAGGACTTTAAAGCTTCCTTAGGTAAGTTTTCTCTCAAATCTTCAATCGCAGTTTGCATAGCAACTTTAGAGCGATTTGGCATGGGTAAAGCAATATATATACGGCTTTTTCGTTCTGCAAAGCTCGCAAAACAACCTTTACTCTTACCTCGAGAAGAAACAACTGTGTCGAGTTCCCAATGCCCGAACTCTTTTCGATTCTTCACAGATTTGGGGCGTTTTGAGATGGGAGTGCCGATATTTAACTTTCCTCGCGTTTCTTGAGGCTCTCGACTTTTCCCTTTGTGTCTTAAGACAGTTAGGGGACCTTTAAGATATCTTGGTAAATCCAGTTATAGATGGATTTAAAGGAAAGTTTTCCCTGATAATCTCGTCCAACAATTTGTTCAGGTGACCATGTACGTTCTAATTTATCTTGAATGTCTTTAAGTATCTCGACCGTGTACTTAGGATTTCTACCCTTAAGACGTGCACGTTGATTGGCACCTTCATGGGTATCCTGAGCTTGGTATTGATCTGAAGGACATCGTTTAAGTTCTCGATAAATCGTTGACCGATGGCGCCCGATTAATTGAGCAATGCGATTAATTTTATAGCCTTCTTGATAGAGTATTTCTATTTTTGAACGTTCCTCTATGGTAAGATGTGTGTAGCTCATAACAGACCTCCGTGTTTATGTTTTTGTCGTTACTAACATTTTACACGAACCTGTTATGGGTTTCTTTATTTGTCGCACTTAATTTTACAATTCATCAATAAAAAAACTGGTGAAGATAGCCTCACCAGTTTAATTTGCTTAGTCTGAAAAAGCTTCAGTTAATTGAGGTACAATTTGTTTTTTACGTGATACAACACCAGGTAAAGTAACAACCTCTTCAACCACTGGTTGTTTGAATGCTTTTTCAACTGGAATAGTATTCTCGCCAAGAACAAAAGCCATTGAATCGCTCTCTAAGATATCAGTAATAAGTAGAACAAATAAATCAAAGTTATTTGCAGCAATTTCTTCGCGCATTGCTTCTAATAATTCATCTTTACGTCCTAACATCTCATCAAAACCAATCGCATTGATTTGACCAATACGTACTGATTTTTCATTCATATCAAAAGTTTTTGAATCAGATTGAACTAACTCAAGTGCTGATTTAGCACTTAATTTTGTTCCAGCTTTTAATAATTCAAGACCGTATTTATCAATATTTACATCCGCAATTTTTGCTAATTCAATCGCAATTTTCTCATCTTGAGATGTACTTGTTGGTGATTTGAATAATAACGTATCAGAGATAATCGCTGATAACATTAAGCCTGCGATTGCTTTTGGAACATCAATGTTATTTTCTTTGAATAGTTTATAAATAACACTTGCTGTACTTCCAATTGGTTCTGCACGGTAGAATAATGGATTAGATGTTTCAAAGTTAGCAATTCTATGGTGATCGATAACGAAATCAACTTCAACCTCATCTAAATCATTCACTGATTGTGTAGCTTCGTTATGGTCAACTAAAGCGACGCGTTCTACTTCATTTGAAACAGATGACACAACACGTGGTCTCTCAACGTTAAAATAATCTAATGCAAATTGAGTTTCTTCATTGGGTGTACCAAGAGCCACAGCTTCTGACTCATGACCGATTTTTTCTAAATAAAAACTAAATGCAATCGCTGACGCTATCGCATCAGTGTCTGGATTTTTATGTCCAAAGACTAAATATTTTGACATGAATATATTCCTCCTTACGGTTAATTCTAATATAGTTTATCATTATATTACTAAAAAATGAATGACCTTTTCTAACTATTCATCATTTTTAGATTCTTGATTAATTAGTTTTAGTTGAGCGAGATGTATATCAAGTACATTCCCTAGTTTTTCAATTTCCTTAACAGCAGAACCGTTTGATAATCGTTCTGATATTGGATAATCATTCGGTTGAATCTCACTTTCAAAGCCAGTATCACCATATACGACTAATGGTGCATCGGCATCTGTAATTGCTAACGCATTGATTAGACGATGTGGTTGAGACTTCAATTCTTTTAATAATAGAATACCACGGCTACCACGAGAAGCTGATCCAACAATACCTGGTTTAAATCGTTTAATATTCCCTCTTTGAGTTAATCCAACAATTTGTGTATTTGTATCATCTTCGATAATTAAGGCAGCAGCAACATAATCTTCTTCTTTAAGGTTTATACCAATAACCCCTTGTGCTCGTAAACTATAACTAGACACTTCGCTAATCGGATATCTTAAACTATAACTACGATGTGTTAAGAATACGACTTCGTAGTTAGTCTTATCTTTGATAGGTATCGCTGAGATAAGCTCGTCGTCTTTTTTCAATTTCATAGCAACAGCTGATTTTGTTTTGTAACTTCTAAATGTTACAAATTCATCGAGTCTTGTTTGTTTAATCATTCCTAAACGAGTAGCAAGAAGCACCTTGTCTTCAGCAATACTTGAATCTGCATCACCAATACCTTGAACAGCTTTAAAGGCAGCAATGAGTTGCTCACCCTCTTTTAGACGGTATTTTTGTGAGATGTGCATTCCCATATCATTCCAACGGATATCAGGTAATTCATTGACTGGTATGTAAATGTAATTTCCTTTGTTAGTAATCATGACGATCGCATCATAAGTACTTAATTTCTCCACATAAATTGCATAATCGAATTCACGACGCCCCAAATTCAATGTATCTGACGAATTAAATGAACGGTGACTTGTCCGTTTAACATAACCTTCATTCGTTACAGATACAACGACATCTTCTTGAGGAATTAGAAGTGTTGATTCAATCGTAATTTCTTCAACTTCAGCCTCAATTTCAGTTCGACGTGGTGTTGCGAATTTCTTTTTCACATCGCTTAATTCATTAACTAATACTTTATTTAAAATATCAGCATTCGCTAAGATATTCTCGTACATACCAATTCGTTCATTCAATTCTAAACGCTCATTTTGTAGAGCAGTAATATCAGTATTGGTTAAACGATATAATTGGAGTGAAACGATCGCTTCTGCTTGTTCGTTTGAGAATTCAAATTCTTTTACTAAATTTTCTTTCGCATTAGATTTATTTTCACTTTGACGGATGGTTGCAATCACTTCATCTAAGATTGACATCACACGAATTAACCCATCTACAATGTGTAAACGCGTCTTATCTTGTGCCAATTGGAATCTCGTCCGTCTTGTGATTACTTCACGTTGGTGATCGATATAAGATTCAAGAATTAGTTGTAAATTCGCTAATACAGGACGTCTATTATGAATCGCAATCATATTAAAGTGATAATTCACTTGTAAGTCTGAATTTTTCAATAAATAATTCAATACAGCATCGGCATCTACATCACGTTTTAATTCAACTACAAGGCGAACCCCATCACGGTCCGATTCATCGCGGACTTCTGAAATTCCCTCTAATTTTCTTTGTAGGCGAATATCATCTAAACGCTGGATGAGTTTGGATTTGTTCACATCATAAGGGAGTTCAGTCGCAACAATTTGAGACTTACCACCCTTAAGTGTTTCAATATCGATTTTAGATCGAACAACGACTTTTCCGTTCCCATTCTCATAAGCGTTACTTAAATCTTTCGCTCCTTGAATAATCCCGCCGGTTGGGAAATCTGGACCCTTGATGAATTTTAATAAATCAGAGAGTTCATATTTCTTATGTTTCAATATATAAATAACTGCGTCAATGACTTCACCTAAATTATGAGGCGGAATCTCAGTCGCATAACCGGCTGAAATACCTGTCGCTCCATTGACAATTAAGTTAGGGTATCTAGCCGGCAAGACAATTGGTTCTTCGATTGTGTCATCAAAGTTAAGCGCATAATCAATTGTTTCGTAGTTAATGTCTTCTAATAGTAAAGACGCAATGGGTGATAAACGAGCTTCCGTATAACGCATCGCTGCAGCCGGATCCCCGTCCATACTCCCGTTATTCCCGTGCATATCAATTAATGGCTCTCGTAACTTCCAATCTTGACTTAAACGGACCATCGCTTCATACACAGAGGAGTCCCCATGAGGGTGATAGTTACCAATAACATTCCCGACAGTCTTAGCTGACTTACGATAAGGGTTTTCAGACGTATTGCGGTCTTGTTGCATCGCAAATAATATACGACGTTGTACTGGTTTCAATCCGTCTCTTATATCAGGCAAGGCACGGTCTTGAATAATATATTTAGAATAGCGACCAAATCGGTCACCAATGACGTCTGCGAACGTCAGTTCTTCAATGTGTTCATTTGGATTAACGACCATTTATATCATCCTCACTAAATAAATTTATCTGAGATTCACTATCGTCACGATTTAAATCAATCTCGGGTTCAGAATGATTTTCTAACTTTTCTTTGACATCGATATTTGCTTCCTCGTCTTTTTGACTCGTACTGATATCAGATTCTTTAAGTAATGTATCTTCTTCGTCCAAGGTAAAGCGGACATTACTTTCAATCCATTTACGTCTTGGTTCTACTTTACTTCCCATTAAAGTTGTTAATCGTCTCTCAGACATGGCTGCATCATCAATGGTTACACGGATTAATAAACGCGATTCAGGATTCATCGTTGTATCCCACAATTGATCAGCATTCATCTCACCTAAACCTTTATAACGTTGTAAGATATAGCCTTTTCCAACTTGTTTAATTTTTTCTTCTAATTCTTCATCTGTCCAAGCGTATTCAATGACTTCTTTCTTACCTTTTCCCTTACTTACTTTGTAAAGAGGTGGCATCGCCAAGTAGACTTTTCCAGCCTCTAGTAAAGGTTTCATGTAACGATAGAAGAACGTAAGTAGTAATACTTGAATATGAGCCCCATCGGTATCCGCATCGGTCATAATAATGACTTTATCATAGTTAGATTCAATGACATTGAAATCATTCCCAACCCCGGCACCAATTGTATAAATCATCGTATTAATCTCTTCGTTTTTTAGAATATCAGCCATCGATGCTTTTTCAGTATTGATGACTTTACCTCGTAAAGGTAAAATTGCTTGATATCGACGGTCACGTCCCAATTTGGCTGACCCGCCAGCTGAATCTCCTTCGACTAAATAAAGTTCGTTTTTTGAAGCATCTTTTGATTGTGCTTTAGTTAATTTTCCAGAAATTAGTTTTTCTTGTTGAGATTTCTTAGCCCCCGTACGTGCCGCATCTCTAGCTTTTCTGGCTAATTCTCGTGTTTCACGCGCTTTAATCGCCTTACGTAAAATCATTTGACTGAAGTTACCATTTTCATTTAAGTAAGCTGATAAAAATTCATTCACGGCATTATCAACTAATTGGCGTGCTTTTGGCGTACCCAGTTTATCTTTTGTTTGACCCTCGAATTGTAAGTACTGTTCAGGCACACGAACAGATATAACGGCGGCTAACCCTTCACGCACATCTGATCCTTCGAGATTTTTGTCTTTCTCTTTTAATAAGCCTGATTTACGTGCATATTCATTGAACGCTTTTGTAATCCCCGTCTTCATACCAGTTTCATGCGTTCCCCCACCATAAGTGCGGACATTATTAGCAAAAGAAAGAATTGTTTCAGAATAGCCATCGTTATATTGCATAGCAAAATCAATCTCGAATTCATCCACAACGGTTGAAAGATTCGCAATCTCTCCCATCGTATCTTTTTCTTCGTTTAAGTAATTGATGAAATCATGTAATCCATTTTCAAATAAAAATGTTTCGCTTTCTTCATGAATTTTATCCTCAATGGTAATTTCTAAGCCTTTTAATAAATAAGCAGACTCACGGAATCGCTCACTTATCGTGCTATAACTGATTTTTGAACTTCCGAAAATACTATCATCCGGCATAAAATGCACCGTCGTCCCTGTCATGGATTTCGAAGGTGCTTTTGTTTTCTTCAATTTCGTCGCTGGTTTCCCGCCATCTTCAAAGCGCATTGTATATTTGTAACCATCACGATAAACGGTTACTTCTAACCAGCTTGATAAAGCATTAACAACACTCGCTCCAACACCATGGAGTCCTCCGGCAGATTTATAACCACCTTGACCGAATTTACCTCCGGCATGAAGCACTGTGAAGATAACTTGAATTGTTGGAATACCACTATCGTGTAAACCAATGGGCATCCCACGTCCATTATCTTCAATTAAGACGCTACCATCTTCTAGCAACGTAATATTTATCTTATCAGCAAATCCACTTAACGCTTCGTCTACTGAATTATCTACTATCTCATATATTAAATGATGCAAGCCTTTTTGATCCGTCGATCCAATGTACATACCCGGACGCTTACGTACAGCGTCAAGTCCTTCGAGTATTTGAATGGCATCATCATTATAATTTGTAAGGTTTGGTTTCTGTGCCAATATTACACCTCTTTTTTCTATAAATAATCAACTTCTTTATCATATCAAAAATTTCGGCGGATTTTATAATGAAGTTAGCCACTTCAAAAAATCCAATTAAATAAAAAACGCCATGTGAATTTCAT
>NZ_JBHSHQ010000040.1:0-4875 GCF_042652985.1 Ruoffia tabacinasalis
CGTTACTAACATTTTACACGAACCTGTTATGGGTTTCTTTATTTGTCGCACTTAATTTTACAATTCATCATGTAAAAAATACTGAACTATTAAATATAATGTATAAAAAGAATTTCTCAAGAGTGGGTGCTGGGAAGTTTATTACTATTTACCCGAATAATGAAGAACAATTTATAGAGTTACTTGAAGTACTTTATTTTAAATTAAAAGATTTTGAAGGGCCATATGTATTAAGTGATAGGAGATATAAAGATTGTGCCGTTTTATATTATAGGTATGGAGGCTTTAAAGAAATAATCAGATATGATGATGAAGGAAAAAAAGAATACTTAATATTAGATAGCGACAATGAATATATTGTAGATAACAGATTGGCATATTATTCTCCTCCAAAAGGTCAGGATGAAATCATATCTTATAAGGCTAGCAATGAACAAGAAAGCCCTAATGATTATGTGTTTAAAAAAGCTCTAAAATTTTCAAATTTGGGTGGGGTGTATTTAGCTGAGGATATTAATGGAGAAAATGTGATTATAAAAGAAGCGCGCTCCTATATTAACTATTTTCCAAATGGCATTATGGGGACTGATCGACTAAAATCAGAATATAATCTGTTGAGTTTTTTCTCTAAGCATACTAATGTTCCTAAAGCTCTTGATTTTTATAAACAGTGGGAGCATTATTTTTTAGTTGAAGAATTTATTGATGGTAAAACACTCTACAATTTTTACATGGATGAAACACCAATTCTAGATGTTGACTTTAATGGAAAAAAATGGAATGAATATTTAATAAAAATTTGTGATATATTTATACAGATAACAGACATATTAGAATGTATCCATGATTATGGATACATATATGGAGACTTATCTCCAAACAATGTAATGATTACTGAAGACCATAAAGTTTATTTGATTGATCTTGAGAGTAGTATAAATATAAATGAAATTAATTTAGCATCACAAACGTTTGAATATACAGAAGAAATTACTAGTAATAATTTCTTCCAGTCAGATATCTATTCCATTGGACTTCTTTTATTAAGTTGTCTGATTAACCGAAACCGCTTGTACTTATTAGATGAAAGCAAAATAGAGGATGTTATACAGCAACTCTTTTCAAATTATACTTTTCCTATTGAATTGAAAGAATTAATTTATAGTTTAATTGATGCGGACCATGCTAATCGACCATCGACTAAAGAGATAAAAGAAAACCTATCTGAAATAAAGGAAATTCTTAATGAGTTGGAAATTAATGTAATTGAAAACAATACCTCTTTAAAGAAAAAAATTGATGAAGTAAAATACTCAGTAAAACCTTTATTAAATGGGATAAATAGTTATAGAGAAAAATCATTGTCAGATGTATATTCTACTTCAGATATTATTGATAACCCTTACAATTTTAGTAATGGTCTTTTAGGTATTGCTTACACAAAATTTAAAATGAATGAAGTCAGTAGTAACGATATGCAAGATATTGAAACTGTCATTAGTGAGAGTAAGTATTGCCCTGAAGGTTTATACACCGGAAGAAGTGGCATTGCTTGGAAGCTATCAGAAATGGGCTTTTTAAAAGATGCAGAAAAAATTTTCCCTTCTACAGTAACTGAAAGTTCAAATTTATCTTTATACTCTGGTTTAGCAGGAATTGGATTAGCTAATATATATTTTTATAATAAAACCGGAAAAAGACATTATAAGAAAAATTCAATTAAAATCGCTGATTATATTATAAGAAATATAGATTTATGTTCTGATATAGGCTTTAAAAAAGGAAGAACAGGAATTTCATTATTTCTTTTAGAGATATATAAGGTCACAAACTATGAAAAGTATTTATATATGGGTGAGTTTTTTCTAGAGTATGATATGGAGTATATATACCATCATAAGTCTGGTGCGTTACTTCTCTCTACTGAAGCTGATAGTAATGATTTTTTGTCGCCATATTTTATTGATGGAAGCGCGGGTATCTTAACAGTTCTTGCGAGATATTATAAAGTTACAGGAAAAGAAGACTATAAGGAACAGTGTAGAAGAATTGCAGATACTTTATTGATAAAACATCATACCTCTCCTTCTCTATTCAGAGGTTTAGCAGGGATTGCTAATGCATTATATGACTGCTACTTATTTTTAAATGAGGCTAGTTATTATGAAGAATCGGTAAATCTTTTACGGGAATGTTTACGTTATGCTGTGAAAAATAATAATAAGTGGGAATTACCCAATCGAACTTTAAATTATCTTTGTTTTGATATAGCAGAAGGATCTGCTGGAGTGTTATTAATTATTGATCGAATTATAAATAATAGAAAAATAAATCCTTTATTTTTTATAGACAATACCGAGGAGCGGATAGTACTGTGAAAATTTTTAGAAAACACCCTATTTATTTAATAATTATTTTGATTTTAACGGTTTGTTCTTCTGCTTCAAGTGTTTATGCAGGTTATTCTCTTGGGTTACTATATGAGAGCTTAGAACAAACTTCGTTTCAACTGTTGTTTCGAAATAGTTTCTTCATTATTTCTATTTGGATATTGTCAATTGCTATTAATTATATACTAGATTGTATGATTGCATACACTCTAAAAGTTATTAATGTTGATATAAGGAAGACTTACACCCATGATATTTCAAATTTAAAGTACAGAGATTATACTAGAAATAATACAGGGTATTATATATCTAGGCTGACTAATGACATTGAACGTTTTGATGAGAGTGCTTTACTAAGCATTTTTTCATTAATGGGGAATATGCTAAAAATGCTATTTTCGTTCATAGCAATAACATCGATGCATTCATACTTAGCCTATTTTACAATAGCATCAACCTTTATAATGCTTATAATTCCGAATATAACAAAACCAATAATTGGAAAATATTCAAATAATGTGTCAAACCGACAAGAAGCTTTTGTAGGAATTTTAAATGAAACATTCTCCAATTATATCGTTTTTAAAACCAATAATTTAATGAAAAAATTTAGAGATAGAATAAACAATGAATCTAATAATTTAGAGCAAGATAAGTTGAAATTTCAGTTTATAAAAGACTTAATTATGAGAATAAATTCGGCAATTAATATTCTATTTCAAATTGGAACTTTGATGTTTACAGTCTATTTAGTCATAAATAATGCCGTTTATCCAGGAGCAATTCTATCAATAGCTAATTTAGTAGGAGTTTTCTTTAGCTCTTCTTTAGGAGTTTTTAATGATATTGTGACGTACAATTCTTCTAAACCAATAACAATTAAATTATCTGAATTTGATTGGCTAAATGAACAAGATTATAACACAGCCTCAGTAGCCTTGACCGATCAAATACAAAGTATTAAATCTGAAAAATTATCTTTTAATTATGATGAAAACATGAGTATATTTAATGATATTAATTTAACTTTTGAATTTCCTAATAAATATGTAATCATTGGAGAAAGTGGTTCTGGTAAATCTACTTTATTGAAATGTATTGCAGGTCTTTATGAAAGTTATAGTGGAAAAATATTTTATAATAACTTTCCCTTAAAAGAATTAAATTTACCTGATGTATGGAATCAAGTTGTTTATTTAGATCAAACATCAACCCTATTCACGGGAACAATTAAAGAAAACCTTACTTTAGGAGAAGAATACAGTGAGGAAGAGATCATAGAAGTTTTAGAGAGAGTTAACGCTTACAATTTTGTTTATAGTAATGACGAAGGACTCGATTATATGGTCACAGAGGGGGGGAAAAATTTTTCAGGAGGACAAAAGCAACGACTTGCCATAGCGAGAGGACTATTGAGGAAACCTAGAATTTTATTAATTGATGAAGCAACCTCAGCATTAGATGAACGCAATAAAAAACTGATTGAATCAACTATATTACAAGATCCAGAATTAATGGTTATCATGATTTCACATAATATAAATCAGGACACTGAAGCATACATTGATAAGATAATTCAGCTTGATGATATACAATAATAATTTACAAAGGAATAATTATTGTTAGTTTTCTTTTTAGTGCCATCTTTACTAATAAAATGGCCAGCTGTTTATCAAATATTAAATTGTCTGAATAAAAAAAGTAAAATCAAAACCAATTCAATTTATAATGAGGAAAGTTTTGATTTTACTTTTTTAAAGCTTGAGCTAGTTAATCACGGGAACAGGTTGAGATGTGCTTTTTTCATGTCTTCTGTGAGTACGGCGATGGGTTTCGTCCACTAGTGCGGAACTTTCGTCCGGTAAATGCGGAGTAATCGTCCACTGAGTGCGGAAAGTATCGTCCATCCTATTAATTTATCGAAGAAGCCATAAAATCAAAAGAACAGAACACATCATGAGCTCTGTTCTTGATCTTAAACAAGATAATAGTTTATTTGTATTCTCTCAAAGTTTGTTTAAATAACTCAATGGCCAAATTATCCATCCCGTCAGCCGAAGGCTGTCCTTCGTCGTCTAAGTAATAAGGTAGTAGTAATGAGGATAGATGTAAGCCAATATCTTCTAAAAGGTATACCGCAAGTAAAAAAACAATTCGAGTTTTAATTTCAATCGGAATCATTTCGTGCTTTCCAGACCATGGCGCTCCCGCATAGATACTTCGCCATCGACTAAGATTTGGTGAGAATTGTGCTTGATGCGATCCAGAATCGCGTCAGCTAACTGAGTATGTTTAATCTTCTCATGCCAACCTTCAGGTGAAAATTGTGAACAGAATATGGTAGAAGTTTGTTTTAATCGTGCTTCAATAATCTCAAATACATGGACACTATCTTCTAAAGATAAATCCATCAGTAGCCATTCATCTTATGAGAAGTAATTAATTATGTTAAGTTAAGCGATGAAATATTAGTTTCACCGCTTAA
>NZ_JBHSHQ010000041.1:0-46654 GCF_042652985.1 Ruoffia tabacinasalis
CGTTACTAACATTTTACACGAACCTGTTATGGGTTTCTTTATTTGTCGCACTTAATTTTACAATTCATCATTTGATAAAAAATGACAAAAGAACAAGACCACCAATTGTTTGCGGGGATTGTGCAAACAATTGGTGGTCTATGAGTTCTAAGCAACGTTGGCAGACGCAGTTAGAATTTGTTCTAAAGATAGTATGTAAGATCGTTTTGAATTAACTTCACTAATTGCAATGCGACGATTATGTTGAACGGTCGAAACGACGTTTGCTAAAACAGTCTTTTGTTCAATCTCTTGTTGAGAATTGTAGTATTCAAATGTGATTTCGACAGGATCGAGCGTCACATAATGTTGATGTAATAACTTCTCTACTTCATATAGAGGCATTATAAATCGTTTATCTTGTTTAATTTGAGTATTTAAAAAGGGTTTGAAGAAGCGCTGAACAGTAGTTGCAAGATTAGAATTGGGTTTGATAGGTAATTCCATGAATGTCACTCCTTTATCCGAACAGATGTTTGTATTTATAGTATACGAACAAGCGTTCCCTTTGTCAACACTTTCTTAAAAACAAAAGAATTTGAAATAAAATTCATAAAGTAATACAATAGATAAACAAAATTGAGTAATGAGAGGTTAATTTATGAGCGAAAATAATATGTCTCGTCGAAACATCCATCGAGGAAGACCTAAGAAAAGAAAAAAAGGATGTTTAATTTTCTTTATTATCATCATTGTTCTACTTATAGGAGCAGGCGCTGTAGGTGCTTATTTTTATAATAACGTTGTGAACACGGTAGATGTGATTCAACAAAGTAGACCTGAAGAACAAGTGAATTTACGTGATGAGGATGAACCAGATCCTGAAGTCAGTCGTATTCAAAATAAAGAACCATTTTCAATGTTAATATTAGGGGTTGAACCTTCAACCAATGATAATTTAGAAGAAGGTCAATCTAATATTATGGTTGTTGCCACAGTGAATCCTGAAGAAGAAAGTGTGGTTATGACAAATATACCTAGCAATACACTTACTGAAATTGCAGGACAAGAATCAGAAGGTATGATTCGAGAGGCGTATGAAACAGGTGGGTTATCGACAACCGTTAATACTGTGCAAGATTTACTAGAGATTCCGATTGATTATACGTTGACAGTGAATCTGAATGGACTTGCTGATATTATTGATGCGATTGGTGAAGTACCAGTGACTGCTACTGAAACCTTTGATCAAAAAGGGTATAGCTTCGTTGCAGGTGAAACGTATAATATGGACGGGGAAATGGCCTTAGCTTATATTGGTGATATTGATGAAGCGATTGAATCAGCTAATCGACAAGATAAAGCAAGACAAGTTGTCAGTGCGATTGTTCCACAAATTAGTCAAATTGATTCACTAGCGAGCATTCCTAAACTCCTTGGTAGTCTAAATGGTAATGTATTAACGAATCTATCTTTCAAAGATATTCAAACAATCGCCTTGGATTATCGTCAAATAATTACGAATGTGGAAACAGTACAGTTAGAAGGAAATTCTGAAACGATTGATGATGTAACTTACGAAGTATTAGATAGTAATACACTTACAAACATTCAAGAACAGTTAAAAGCATTGTTAGAGCAATAAAGAAACGCATGAAATTTCTTGATTTTATTTCAAGAAGAATTAAGATATGTTATGATAGTAGTTATAGACATATAGAGTTTTATTTTGGAGGTAAATATGAGTGACACAAGAGGGTTATTAATTGTATTATCAGGTCCATCTGGAGTTGGAAAGGGAACTGTTAGAGCTGCAATTTTTAAGAATAATATTTATAACTATGTATATTCAGTTTCAGCTACGACTCGCCAAATGAGACCAGGTGAAGTAGATGGTGTCGATTATTACTTTACCTCACGTGAGGAGTTCGAAGAGCTAATAGAGGAAGATGCTTTGCTTGAGCACGCAGAGTATGTTGGGAATTATTATGGTACACCAATTAGAGCGATTGAAGACAATCTGTCTAAAGGCCATGATGTGTTTTTAGAAATTGAAGTTCAAGGTGCAATGAAAGTTAGAGAAAGAATGCCTGATGGGATTTTCATTTTCTTAGCACCACCTAATCTCAACGAATTAGAGTCTAGAATTACTGGACGCGGGACTGATAATCAAGAAATCATTTATGAACGCATGCAAAAAGCACGTGAAGAAATTGACATGATGAAACATTACGACTATGTTGTCGTAAATGATGAAGTTGATTGTGCAGTAAACAAAGTAAATGGTATAATACAAAGTGAACATTTAAAAGTTTCAAGAGTCGTTGATCAAATTAAATTACAAATACATAATTATTTTCAAAAAGGGGAGTAATCCATCATGATGTTATATCCATCAGTTGACAAATTAGTTGAAAAAGTTCCATCAAAATATAGCTTAATTATCCTTGCGAGTAAACGCGCGCATGAAATGCAATTATACAAGCATGAAATGTTAGATTCATACGAAGCAATCAAACCAGTTGGAAGAGCGTTAGAAGAAGTTGTTTCTGGCGACTTACAAATCAAAGAACAATAAAAATCGAAGCTACTATGAAAGAATTTATACTACTTTCATAGTAGTTTTTTGTCATATGTTACAAATTTTTTAGAAGGAGGGGAAAGAATGATAGTGAAAGTTGTCATTGATATACCAGCGAAGCAAGTGAATCGCTCTTTTGATTATGCAGTGCCAAAAGATTGGGAATCTGCGATTAAACTAGGTAGCCGAGTTCAAGTACCTTTTGGCAATATGAAACGAACAGGCTTTGTCGTTGATATTGCGGACGAGACCGAATTTAACGGAAAACTCAAACCGATCCATAGTATTATGGATTATGATGTGTTCTTAAATGAAGAATTAATTGAATTGAGTGATTATTTAGCTGAGTATCTTCAATGCTTCCGAATTTCAGTTCTTCAAGCAATGTTACCGAGCTTACTCAAGGCAAAGTACGATGCTATCGTTCAAATTCATGATCCTGTTCTATTTAGTGAAAAAGTTGGATCATGGTATCAAAATGAAACAAGCATTGACCGAAAAGAATTGGAAGATAGAATGTCTCCCAATGCAATCAGTCAATTAAAAAAAGAAAATATCATTTCTATAGAATACCAAGTTATTAACCAAACGACGCAAAAAACTAAAACAATGATTAAAACAAACTTAAATAAAGACCAATTAATGAATGCTTTAGAAAAGACAAGCCAAAGAAGCTTTAAGCAACGGGCGATACTAGAATACTTCATTAATAATCAAGCTATCGAAAGCATTGAAAAAAACACTTTAATGACAGAATTAGAAGTATCCAATGCGACAATAAATTCAGCCATCGATAAAGAATGGATTACGACATTTAAAGAAGTTGTCTATCGTGATCCACTGAAGGACGTGTCTTTTCAAACGAGTTCATCAAAAACGTTACTACCTGAACAGCAGAATGCGTATGATTTAATTAGTCAAAGCGTTGATAACAAACAAGCGGATACGTATTTAATTGAAGGAGTAACCGGGAGTGGGAAGACAGAAATTTACTTGCAATTAATGGACAGAGCCTTACAACAAGGCAAATCTGCTTTATTACTCGTACCAGAAATTTCGTTAACACCACAAATGGTGGAACGCGTGGTCAGTCGCTTCCAAACTGGTATTGCAGTATTGCATTCTGGTTTATCTATTACTGAAAAATACGATGAGTGGCAACGGATTATTAAAGGCGAAGCAAAAATCGTCGTAGGGGCGAGATCATCAATCTTTGCTCCTTTAGAAAATATTGGAATCATCATTATAGATGAAGAACATGAAACGACCTATAAGCAATCTGATAATCCACGTTATCATGCGAGAGATGTTGCGAGATGGCGGAGTGACTATCATGATGCCCCCTTAATACTGGGAAGTGCGACACCGTCTTTAGAAAGCCGTGCGCGAGCTCAAGTCGGTAACTATCACTTAATCCACCTGGAGAATCGGGTCAATCAAATGCCGATGCCACCTGTGGATATTATTGATATGACCCAAGTTGAGTTGAGGGAAACGGCGAATGAATTATCTCCAGAGCTTATTGAGAAGATTCAAGATCGACTCGATAAGAGGGAGCAAGTTGTATTATTACAAAACCGTCGCGGTTATGCCTCTTACTTACTATGTCGCGAATGTGGTTTTATTATGCAATGTCCTAGATGTGATATTTCTCTAACCTATCATAAGTTTGATAACCAAATGAAGTGTCACTATTGTGATTACCATGAACCTTTACCGACGCAATGTCCGAGCTGTCAATCACCGCACATTCGTACTCATGGTATCGGAACACAAAAGGTAGCCGAAACGTTAGAAGAAATCTTCCCAGAAGCGAAGGTGACGCGAATGGATAATGATACAACTCGCCGTAAAGGCCAACATCAAAAATTACTAGATGAGTTTTCAAGTGGGCAATCGAATATTCTATTAGGAACGCAAATGATCGCTAAAAGCTTAGACTTTGAGAATGTAACCTTAGTAGGAGTCATCAATGCTGATACAGCGCTTAATTTACCTGATTTTAGGGCAAGTGAACGGACTTTCCAACTATTAACTCAAGTGAGTGGAAGAACCGGACGTGGGCGCTTAGCAGGTGAAGTGGTGATCCAAACGTATAATCCTGAACACTATGTGATTCAATTTGCAAAAACGCACGATTATGAAAACTTCTTCCGCTTTGAGATGAAGCGACGACATCTGACTAATTATCCGCCTTATTACTTTACGACCTTACTGACAGTATCTAGTAAGCATCAAGGGAAGGCGAGTCAATTGGCCTATGATTTAAAAGCTCAGTTATATAATCCTGAACTTGAAAGGAAAGAGCAATTATATATTATTGGTCCAAATCGGAATAATATTTCGAAAATTAACAATTATTACTATTTTAATTTACTTTTAAAATACAAAGACAAAACTACTATTCAAAGACAATTGGATGATATTTTGAATAATACACAACAAAAGGCAACACAAGGTGTGTATGTAAATATTGATCATGAACCACAATATTTTAGTTAGAAAGGATATGTATATGCATAAGATAATTTTTATGGGGACACCAGATTTCTCTGTTGAAGTATTGGAAGGGCTAGTGAATGATGCGAATTTGGAGGTTGTAGGTGTAGTCACTCAACCCGATCGACCTGTCGGGCGTAAAAAAGTATTAAAGCCGACACCAGTGAAGGAACTCGCATTAAAACATGACATCCCAGTCTATCAACCTGAAAAAATTAGAGGGTCCCAAGAAGCTGAAGAGTTAAAAACTTTAAATGCTGACCTTATAGTTACAGCAGCGTATGGGCAATTTGTACCTAATGATTTAATTGAAGCACCAAAATATGGAGCAATTAATGTCCATGCGTCACTACTGCCTAAATACCGTGGTGGGGCACCAATTCATTATGCTTTATGGAATGGGGATAAAGAAACGGGAATTTCAATTATTTATATGACTAAAAAGATGGATGCAGGAGATATCTTATCTCAACGCGCCATTGAAATTAAGGCAACAGATGATGTAGGTAAATTATTTGAGTCTCTTGCTGTGGTAGGTAAAGAATTATTATTAGATACTTTACCTGCAGTTTTTGCTGGCGAAGTCCAAGCAACACCGCAAGTGGAAGAAGAAGTTGTCTTCTCTCCAACAATTACTAAAGAACAAGAGCGAATTTCTTGGGATTTAACTGCTCAAGAAGTGGATAATCATGTTCGTGCCTTTAGACCATTCCCATCGACATATACGCTATTAGATAATAACCGTGTTAAAATTTGGGCGGGTGAACCTGTAACATATAAAGGCGAATCCGGCGAAATTGGTGAAGTGGTTGCAGTTGAAGACAATAAATTAATTGTTCAATGCGGAGATAATTCATTTTATGGAATTAGCGAATGGCAAGAAAGTGGAAAAAAACGACTTTCAATTGAACAATGGTTGAATGGGAATAAGCCAGAGGCTATAATAGATAGCGTGTTCGAAAATAAATAACGATAGGAGGAACGAGTTTTGAAAATTAAGCAACGAAGTAAAAAACAATTAAATAAAAATTTACGTTGGCACTCACTCGTTCTACTCGATAAAATTGAAAATCATAATGAATTTTCAAATGTAGTGATAGACGAATTTTTACAAAATACACCTTTAGATGAAAGGGATAATCGATTAGTTGTCCAAATTGTATACGGAGTTATCCAAAACAAATTAACGATTGATTATTACTTAGCACCTTTCGTATCAGGTAAGAAACTTGATGACTGGGTTTCCACATTACTAAGACTTTCTGTATATCAGTTAGTATTTTTAGATCGAATTCCGAGTCATGCGGTAGTTAATGAAGCCGTTCAAGTAGCTAAAGTGAACGGTCATGGGGGCGTAGGGAATTTTGTAAATGCAATCTTGCGTCGTTTTATTCGAACGGATCGATTGGATATTGATGCGATTAAAGATTTCACTGAACGCTTAAGTGTGAAATACAGTATTAGTCCTTGGATTGTAGATTATTTCTTGAAACATCAAACGCATGAAGAAGTTGAGAACTTATTAGAAAGTTTACAAGAAGTTCCATTTATCTCTGCACGTGTAAATACAAGTAAGAAGTCTAGAAAAGAAGTCATGGAATCACTTTATAGTGAAGGTTATGACACTGTAGAAAGTGATATTTCACCCGTAGGTATTCGTTCTATGAACGGTAATCTCATTCATTCAACGGCTTTTAAAGAAGGTTGGTTAACAATTCAAGATGAATCATCGATGTTAGTAGCTCCTTTAGGTCATATTAATGGAGATGAAGAAATATTGGATGCATGTTCTGCACCAGGTGGGAAAGCGACACATATCGCGACACTATTAGAAACAGGACATCTGACAGCCTTAGACTTGTCAGAACCCAAAATTAAGCGAGTAAATGAACATATGGATCGTTTGGGACTTTCACAAAGAGTGACATTAAATGTGGAGGATGCGTCAAAACATCAGCCTACAGACGGTCAATTATATGATAAAATATATTTAGATGCACCTTGTTCTGGCTTAGGTTTAATGAGACGTAAACCTGAGATTAAATATGATAAATCATATGAAGATATACAAGAATTAGCACAAATACAAACCGAATTAATTAATCATGTATCAACATTATTAAAACCAGGTGGAGAAATTATATATAGTACTTGTACAATGTCTTATGAGGAAAATGAAGAAATCGTTCAATCATTTTTAAACGCTCATGATAATTTTGTACAAAGTCCAATTTCAGCTGAAAAAGATAATATTAAAGCAGATTTAATTACCGATGAAGGTAATATTCGAGTTTGGCCACAACAATACCATACAGATGGCTTTTTTATCTCACGTTTAGTTAAAAAAGACACAGAAGGTATTAAATAGTACAATAAAAAACTGAGGTGAAACAATGCAAATTTCGCTCCATTCAAGCGTAGGGAAACAGCGTAAGTCAAATCAAGATTATGCTGATTATTTTAAATCAGATTTTAAGCAATACTTATTTGTCTTATGTGATGGGGTCGGCGGTCATCAAGCTGGTGAAGTCGCGAGTGAACTTACGACGAAATATTTAGGGAAGCAATTTAAGCAGTTGACGAAAGAGTTAACGAAAGAAGATGCATCACAATGGATTGGAAAAGCTATTGAAGATGTAAATACTTATCTATATGAAGAATCTTTAAAAGATAGACAACTTGCAGGAATGGGAACGACGTTAGTTGTTTCATTAATTACAAAAGAGTTTGTCTTAATTGCGCATGTGGGGGACAGTCGCGCTTACGTATTCAACGAAGGCCATTTAATTCAAAAAACAGAAGACCATTCATTAGTCAATGAATTAATCCGATCAGGTGAGATTACTGAAGAAGAAGGAAATCTTCACCCACAACGAAACGTTGTCACACAATCAATTGGCGTGACACCGGATGTCGGCTATGAATTGTTGGAGTTACCAATTAATGAAGTGGAACACTTAATGCTTTGTTCTGATGGACTGACAAATATGGTGAGTCACGAAGAGATTGTTGATTTCTTCCAACAAACGGAAGACTTTGAACATTTAGCTGTATCTTTAGTTGATGCAGCAAATGAAGCTGGTGGACGAGACAATATTACGGTTATTGTTGTTGGAGACATCCCTTCTTTAATCTTAGAGGATGGTGAAACGACATGATAGATATTAACTCTAAACTATCTGGACGCTACATTATTAACCAACTTATTGGCTCAGGTGGGATGGCAAATGTTTATTTAGCCAGAGATTTGATATTAGATCGTGATGTTGCGGTTAAAGTATTACGCTTTGACTTCCAAGATAATCAAGATGCTATCCGTCGTTTCCAACGTGAAGCTATGGCGGCGAGTCAACTCTTGCATCATAATGTTGTGGAAGTTTATGATGTTGATGAAGAAGATGGCCAACAATATATTGTGATGGAGTACGTTAAAGGGAATGATTTAAAGACATTTATCCGTGAGAAATCACCTGTGTCTTTAGAATTAGCCGTTAATATTATGTCCCAAATTCTATCAGCCATTGATGTCGCACATAGACATAACATTATTCACCGTGATATTAAGCCACAAAATATACTAATTACTGAGAACAATGAAGTGAAGATCACTGACTTTGGTATTGCCGTCGTGCTATCAGATACATCATTAACACAAACAAACACATTGCTTGGTTCTGTGCATTATTTATCGCCTGAACAAGCGCGTGGTGGAAGTGCGACCGTTAAATCGGATATTTATGCTTTAGGTGTTGTTCTTTACGAATTAATCACTGGTGAAGTTCCTTATGACGGTGAGTCAGCTGTTTCGGTTGCTCTAAAGCATTTCCAAGAGGAATTTCCTCGTGTGAAAGAGCATTTAGATTATGTTCCACAAAGTTTAGAAAATGTGGTCATGCGATCAACCGCTAAATCATTAGAACATCGTTACAGTTCTGTTCAAGAAATGCTAAATGATTTAAGTACGAGTTTAAGTGTGAATCGTATGAACGAAAAACGCTTCGACCCAGAAACGGATATCGAAGATACATTAATTATGACGCCAATTAAACCAATAAGTACAGCAAGTCAAACGTTATCAAGTGTAGAAGTTAAAGAGGATTTTCAAGAGGATGAAGAGGAAATTCCTCAATATGATGAATTACCACCGATTTCTAGACCGAAGCGACTACGTAAACTGTTAATACAAGTATCTGTCGTATTATTAGTTATCTTATTGGCAGTCGGTGCGTATGCTTTATATAATCAAACGATTAGATATGTAACCGTCCCTGATGTTGAGAACTTATCTCAAGCAGAAGCGATGGCATTACTTGAAGAAGAGAACATTTCAGTTGGGAATGTGATTAATAATTGGCACGACACAGTCGTTCAAGGTAACGTTATCGAAACGGATCCAGAGATGGGCGAGCGGATTGAAAGAGACTCATCAGTCAATCTAGTCGTGAGTAGTGGGGAAGAACAAGTTCAAATCGGCGATTATGTGGGACAAAGCTATGAACCAATTCGTCAAATGCTAATTGAAGCGGGCTTCATCGTTGAACGTCAAGACCTATTTACTAATGATGCGTCACAGACTGGAACGATTATGGCACAAAGTTTAGAGCCCGGAACACGTGTTGTACCTGGTGAAACACCCATCACAATGACGGTGGGTAGTTATTCAGAATCTAGTACGATGCAAGATTTCTATAATTTATCACTTGATATGGTTCAATCATTTGCGGATGGATATGGGTTAGTTGTAGATGTAGGTTATGAATACAGCGAGTTTATCCCAGAAGGACAGGTTATTAGTCAGTCACCTGAAAGCGGAACATCATTATATCCTGGTGATACAATTTCAGTTGTTGTTTCAATGGGAGCTGAAGAAGAAGAAATTAATTCTGCTTTAACTCCAGTATATATTGAATACTTACCAACGTATGAAGATAATGATGAAGAACAAGAAAATCCATTACCAAATACAATTCAAGTATTCATTGGTGATGAGTATAATAATATTACTGAAGTCGCTGAAGAATTTGAAATTACAGAGTCACAATTAATTGAATTAACTTTGTATATATCATCAAATGGTACAGGGCAATATCGAATATTGCGTGATGGTGAAGTGTATGAGGAAAGTAATAATGTTATAACACAGTAGCTGTTTCAAGGTTAAATCTTTCATATTGGAGGATTTAACCTTTTTTTAAAAGGAGGGTTTTATGCAAAAGAAAAAAGGTGTTATTTATCAATCAATTAGTGGGTTCTATTATGTGTGGTCTGAGAATCAAAGTTTTGCCACAAAACCTAAAGGTTTATTTCGACACACAAATGAAAAACCCCTAGTAGGTGATGAAGTAGTCATTGAAGTTGATGAACAAGATAGTCAGTCAGAAAGTCGTCTTATTGAAATATTACCAAGAGAAAATGAGTTAGTTCGACCAAGTATTTCGAATGTAGATTACTCAATGATTGTGACTTCATTAGTTGAACCAGATTTTTCTTATAATTTATTAGATTACTTTTTAGTTTCTATCGAATCGAACCATATTGAACCGATTATCTTATTATCTAAGTATGACTTATTAGTCGAAGCGCTTGGTCAAGAAGCAGCCGACCGAAAAGTTGAAGAAATTAAACGAGTATACGCACCCGCTGGTTATACCGTTGTGACTTTAAATAATAATGAATCAGATATTGATAAGATTAAACATTTGATAGACTCAGGCTTATACGTCATAATGGGACAATCAGGTGTTGGGAAGTCAACTCTATTAAACTTATTATTACCTGAAGCGAATATTGAAACAGGGATCATTAGTGAAGCTTTAAACCGTGGGAAACACACAACTCGAGAAGTCACATTATATCCATTTAACGATGGATTCTTAGCTGACACACCAGGTTTTAGCGCCATTGATTTTCCAGATATCGAAAAAGCTGATTTAAGATTCTATTTCCCAGAGATCGCTAGGGCGGGAGAATCGTGTAAGTTCCGGTCATGTTTGCATTTAAATGAACCGGGTTGTAATGTTAAAAGCGAAGTTGAAGCGGGTGACATTGCCCAAAGTCGTTATAATAATTATGAACAAATTATGGAACGGATTGAGCAAAGAAAACCTGTTTATAAAAAGAAAAAATAGTAGGGGGATTATTTATGAAAGTTGCACCATCAATTTTAAGTGCAGATTTTAGTAAATTAGGCGCTGATTTAGTTGATATTGTATCAAATGGCGCTGATTATATTCATATCGATATGATGGATGGAAATTTTGTACCAAACTTATCTTTTGGTCCAATGGTTATGAATTCAATCCGTCATCTAACTGATAAAACTTTTGATTGTCATTTGATGATTGAAGAACCTGAACGCTATATTGAACTCGTTGCTGAATCGGGCGCAGATATCATTTCTGTTCATGTTGAAGCAACGAAACATATTCACCGAGTAATCCAACAAATCAAACAAACTGGCAAGAAATCGGGCGTCGTAATCAATCCAGGTACGCCGGTTGAAGCCATTGAAGCAGTATTGTCTGATGTTGATTTAGTTTTAGTCATGACAGTGAATCCAGGCTTTGGAGGACAGACATTTATTCCATCAAGCTTGAACAAAATTAAACAACTTAAAGCACTCCGTGAAGAAAATAATTATGATTATGAGATTGAAGTGGATGGCGGTATTAATGAGGATACTAGTAAGAAATGCCTTGAAGCAGGTGCAGATGTTTTAGTGGCAGGTTCTTACATATTCAGTCACAATAACCGCAAGGAAGCGATCGATTCATTAAGAAATTAAGGTGTTATGATGCAAAGTAAAGAAAAAGAATACGTGATCGTATGTGGGGGCGCTGTAAAACCAGCAGTCTCAGAAATACCTAAATATGTTCAAAATCATAAAACATATTATATTGGTGTGGATTCGGGAAGTTTAAAACTCATTAAAGCTGGATATCACTTGGATTATGCTGTTGGTGATTTTGATTCAGTGACAGAAGAAGAATTTCAGTTAATCCAAGAGAACGCGACACATATTATTAAACATCCAGCTAAAAAGGATGACACGGACATGGAATTAGCTTTAGAAATCGTTCAAGATGAGTTTCCTAATTTGGAATGTTTTATTCTAGGGGGTATCGGGGAGAAAAAAGGCCGCTTGGATCACATGCTAGCGAATATTTGGATGGTATATCAACCAAGATTTAAAGAAAGTGTTGGAAGAATAAAATTTATTGAAAAGAATCATGTTTTTCAGTTTTTCTTCCCAGGTGACTATGAGATTAGTGTTGAAAAAATGCTACCAGATTATTTATCCATCATCACTTTAACAGCCGTTGAGCAATTAAGTATACAAAACGCTGTATATAATCTCGAAGCAACGGATATCGCTTATCCTCGTGCGCTGATCAGTAACGAGTTTATTGATGAAAACCATCGGGTGAAGCTATCATTTAAGCAAGGTCTCGTTCTCGTTCTTAGAGTGAATGAAAGAAAGTAGGAGGGATAATATGACAAAGCCAATTATTGCAGTTTATGCCATTACGAAAGAATGGCAATTAGAAGAAATCAAAGAAACAGCGAAAGTCTATGATGTTAAAGTCAAAGATGAACTCAATTCAGATGACATTAAAAATATTGAAATCGTCTATGGTTGGGGTTCTGAATTAAGTGAAAACACCGCAGATTTAAACCAATTAAAATGGATTCAAAAAGACACCGCAGGACTTGATGCAATTCCTGAAAGCCTGAGAAACGATAAAGATGTTTTGCTTTCAAACATGAGTGGTGTCCATGCTGTTCCAATTACTGAGAATATATTTGGTTATATATTAGGTGTAGCTAGAGGGATTATACCTGCCATGACGAGTCAGTTGGAAAGTAAATGGGATAAAAGCATTGCCTCAAACATGTTCTCATTAAAAGACAAGAAAATACTTGTATATGGGACAGGTGCCATTGGTCAAGAGATTGCTCGAACAGCTAAGTTTTTTGAAATGGCAACATATGGCGTTAATTCGAATGGCCGTTCAATCCAAACCTTTGACCATACATACACAATGGAAAGCAGCCAAGAAATCCTTTCAGATATGGACTTTGTTATTAATGCATTGCCTTTAACAGATGAAAGTGAATTATTCTTTGATAAAGAAATCTTTGCTAACATGAAAGATACTGCTTACTTCTTGAATATCGGTCGAGGTGAATCAGTGAAAGATGATCATCTGATTGAAGTTTTGGAAGCAGGGACTTTAGCGGGAGCTTATTTAGACGTCACATCGCCGGAACCACTTCCAGAATCATCAAAATTATGGCAAACACAAAACTTAGTCATTACGCCACATATCTCTGGCAATGTTGAACATTTTAGAGATATGATTTATCCGATTTTTAAAGAAAATCTTGATAGTTATTTATCTAATGGAACACTGGCTAAGAATGAGTACAACAAGAAAAAAGGTTATTAATTCATACAGCCTAAAAATAGGGTACAATCCAAAAACTGCCTTGACTTATAACCTTGGATAGACTAATATTACTTCTTGGAAACAAAACCGCTTTATAAATAGAAAATATTGAAAAAATTCTTGCACAAGAATGAAAAATATGATAAATTATTACGGTATGAAAAAGCAGAGACAAAGCTCCTGCAAGAAATGGAGGAAATACTAATGGCTAAAGAATGTTACTTTACAGGACGTAAAGCTAGATCTGGTAACACTCGTTCTCATGCATTGAACGCAAACAAACGTACTTTTGGTGCTAACTTACAAAAAGTTCGCATTATGGTAGACGGCGAGCCTAAGAAAGTTTGGGTTTCTGCACGTGCATTAAAATCAGGTAAAGTTGAACGTGTTTAATCTCGTTATATTATTTAAATAAGCTAATTTGCTTTGAGCAAGTTAGCTTTTTTATTTGTAATCGAACATAAACTTGAACAAATTTTTTTATATAATACAATTCTCTTTGTCAAACCGTTGTAGTTTGGTAATATCAATTTAAGTGAATAATAACGATGTTTATGATAAAATAACTAAGATATAAACAATAGGAGGAGATTGTATGGCAATAAATATTCCAACCCCAAATGGACAAATCACATTAAGTAATGAAGTTATCGCAACAGTTGTAGGTGCAGCGGTTACTGATAACTACGGTGTCGTAGGGATGGTAAGTAAAAGTTTCTTTCGTGATAATATAATAGAAATTTTACGTAGAGAGAATTTTGCCAAAGGTGTAGTTCTTTCCCAAAACGGTAATAAAGTGGCAGTGGATGTATATATTCTTGTATCTTATGGAACAAAAATATCTGTCATCTGTCAAAATATTCAAGAAACAGTAAAATATAATGTCGAACGTTTACTAGGATTCACACTAGATTTTGTAAATGTTCACGTTCAAGGAGTAAAAGTTGACTAAATTTTAAAGTCAATGAGTTATAAGGAGGACGAAAGTTGGAACTTACTATGTTAACGGCACCAGAATTTCAATCAATGATTATCGCTGGAGCAGATCGTTTAACAGAGAACGTTGATTTAATCAATTCACTAAATGTATTCCCAGTTCCAGATGGAGATACAGGAACGAATATGAATATGTCATTTATCTCTGGTGTTGAAAAATTAAAAGAAAATACTTCAGGACACGTTGGAGAAGCAAGTACAGCCTTAGCTAAAGGGTTATTAATGGGAGCGCGAGGAAACTCAGGCGTTATCCTATCACAAATCTTTAGAGGCTTTTCTAAAGCGATTGAAGATCAAGAGAATGTCGATGCTGAATATTTTGTTAAAGCATTTGCTGGTGGAGTAGAATCAGCCTATAAAGCAGTTATGAAGCCTGTTGAAGGAACAATCTTAACAGTTGCACGTGAATCAGCTTTAGCTGGTGAACAAGCAGCTAAAAACACAACAGACATCGTTGAAATTATGCGAGCAATCGTTAAAGGCGCAAGTGTTGCACTTGAGAAAACGACTGACATGTTACCAGTTCTGAAACAGGTCGGCGTTGTGGATAGTGGAGGTAAAGGTTTACTTTGCCTTTATGAAGGATTCTTATCTAGCCTAACAGGTGAAGTCATTATTTCTGAAGATCATTCTAAAAAGTCAGAAGCTCATTCTCATGCGGTATTCGAAGAAACAAATGAACACCCAATGTCAATGGATGATATTACATTCGGATATTGTACAGAAATCATGGTTCGTATCGGTAATGGTCCAACCGTTGAAAAAGAATTTGATTATGATGAGTTCCGTAATATCTTAAATGAAAAAGGAGACTCATTATTAGTTGTATCTGACGATGAAATAGCGAAGGTACATATTCATACTGAAGACCCAGGCGAAATTATGCAATTAGGTCAAGAGTATGGAGAATTAATCAAAATTAAAGTAGATAATATGCGTGAACAAGTGCGTGAATTAGAAACTGCCAATCAAGCTTTATCTCAACAACAAACAACTGCAGTTGCTCCTAAAGATTATGCAGTGATTGCTGTTGCAGCAGGTGAAGGTATGACTGAAATGCTGAAATCAATCGGTATTGATGTAGTTCTTTCAGGTGGTCAGACGATGAATCCATCAACAGAAGATTTTGTTAAAGCGATGGAGACGACACCAGCAGAACGCTTTATTCTATTACCGAATAACAAAAACATCATTATGGCTGCAGAACAAGCAGCAGAAGTGATTGAAAAACCTGCAGTGGTTGTACCAACAAGAACTGTTCCAGAAGCGATTAGTGCCATTTTTGCATTTAATCCAGAAGGAACGATTGAAGATAATCATGCTGCCATGAGTGGAAACAGTGAAATGGTTTCAACTGGTCAAATTACTTATGCTATTCGTGATACAAACCTAGACGGCGTTGAAATTCTGAAAGATGAATTTATGGGAATCGTTGATGGGAAAATTATCTTATCTGAACCTCTTGTAGAGAATGCTTTATACAATACTTTAGATAATATGATTAATGACGAGAGCGAAATTGTAACTATCTTCATTGGAGAAGGCGGAAAAGAAGATTTAGTTGAACAAGTCATTGAACAATTAGAAGCAACATACTCTGAGGTAGATTTTGAAGTGATTCAAGGAGACCAACCTGTTTACGAGTATATTATGTCAGTAGAATAAATCTATTCAAAGGGGAAAGGGGCATATTGTTCCTTTTCCCTTTTTGCATATCAACCATGACAAAAAGGAGACAATTATGGATCAATTAAATTGGAATGAAACAATTAATAAACTAAATGGCGTTGGTCCAGTTGCGACGGACAAATTTGCTTCCATAGGTGTGAATACTATTCGAGATTTAATGTTTCATTTTCCTTTTCGATATGAAGATTTACAAGCACGACCGCTTGAGTCAATTCTTGATGGAGAGAAGGTAACACTTAAAGGGACGGTAGTGACTCCAGCAGTTGTAAATTACTTTGGAGGACGTAAGAGTCGATTGACATTCAGAATGAGTCTTGATGAGCATAATATTATTAGTGTTTCTTTCTTCAACCAACCTTATTTAGCAAAGAGTGTTGAAGTCGGTCAAGAGAAAGCAATCTTTGGAAAATGGCAAAGTGACCGACAAAATCTCTTAGGTATGAAGATTATTAAATTAAATGAAGATAATGGTGATTTTAATCCAGTCTATTCGACGACAAAAGGTCTGAAACAAACTCAAATTATTAAAGCGATAAAGTCAGCCTTTGAAGCGAGCTCGTCTTCAATAGTTGAAGTCATTCCTGATAATATTAATCATAAGTACCGATTGCTGCCGTTAAATAAAGCTTTATATCAAATGCATTTTCCTAAAGATGCCCGAGAGTTTAAAGAAGCTGAGCGAAAAATTATTTTTCAAGAGTTTTTCTTATACCAATGGCGACTTCAAGCTACCATGCAACAATCTCAAAAAGAGACGGGGATTCGAGTCTTGTATGATAATCATGACTTAAAGGAAATTGTTACGCAATTACCCTATCAATTAACAGAAGCACAAAAAAAGGCTGTCAATGAGATTTGCTATGACTTATTAGCGCCATATCCAATGCGTCGCATGCTTCAAGGGGATGTGGGGAGTGGTAAGACACTTGTTGCATTTCTAGGCATGATGGCTGCGGTTTTAGCTGGATATCAAGCTGTCTTAATGGTTCCAACTGAAATTCTAGCCAAACAACACGTTGTGAATTTTAATCGGATCTTTGAAGACATTGGCTACCATAGCGAGATTTTAGTTAGTGCAATGAAAGCTAAAGAGAAGAAAGACGTCTTAGATGGACTTGCAAGTGGAAGAATACGAATTGTCATTGGAACGCATGCCTTAATTCAACCCGCTGTGACTTATAAGCAATTAGGAATCGCAATTATTGACGAGCAGCACCGGTTTGGAGTAGATCAACGTCATGCTTTAATGGAGAAAGTTGAAGCAGAAGAAACTTTAAACATATTACAAATGACAGCGACTCCAATTCCACGCTCACTAGCCCAAACAATCTATGGGGATATGACGGTGTCAACAATTGATCAATTACCTAAAGGGAGAATACCGATTGAAACAAAATTAATCGATGAAGATAATCTCGATTTCCTTTATAATAAAATGGTGGAAGAATTAAAAGAGGGACACCAAATATACTATGTTCTTCCCATCATTGATCAATCTGAACATTTAGAACAAATTGAGAATGTAAATGCGATTAAAGAAAAATTATCCGTACAGTTTCCAGAGTGGAATGTAGGAGCTTTACACGGTCAATTGAGTAAAGATGACCAACAACAAGTGATGAATGCTTATGAACAAAATAAACTTCAAATTCTAGTTGCAACAACGATGGTAGAAGTCGGCGTCGATGTACCTAATGCGACAATTATAGTTATCCATTCAGCTGAACGCTTTGGCTTAGCTCAGTTGCATCAATTAAGAGGACGTGTCGGACGTAGTAACCTACCAAGTTATTGTTACTTAATTGGTAAACCTACAACTGAACAAGGTAAAAAGCGTCTTGAAATTATGGAACAAGAATCGGATGGTTTCATTATAAGTCAAGAAGATATGAAGATACGCGGGATGGGTGATATCTTAGGCTTAGCCCAAAGCGGGATTCCTCAATTTAAGTATGCGAACCTTTTCGAAGATCAACATATCCACAAAGTAGCCAAGGATGAAGTTACGTGGTATTTAAATCATCCTTTAGAGTTAGAAGATCAGGAAATTAATGCAATCATTAATTGGTTGACAAACCAGCAAATAAAAATTTAGTATAGATAGAAATAAAAAGATAGTGGAGGGATAAAATGATTACAATTGCAATCGATGCTATGGGTGGCGACAATGCACCAAAAGCCATTGTTGATGGCGCTAATTTAGCAATAAAAACATTCAACGATATCCAAATTAATTTATATGGTGATAGTGAAAGTATTGAACAATACTTAGTCAAAGATGACCGTATTAAAGTCATTCACACAACTGAAATTGTCACTGGAGAAGATGAACCCGTGAGAGCCATACGTCGGAAAAAAGATTCGTCTATGGTTGTTGCTGCACGTGATGTCAAAGAAGGTAAAGCAGATGCTTTATTATCTGCCGGTAATACAGGTGCTTTATTAACCGCTGGTTTACTAGTTGTTGGACGAATTAAGAATATTGACCGTCCTGGATTAATGCCAATTATTCCAACAGTATCAAAAGAATCACCCCAAGTGATCCTAATGGATGCTGGAGCAAATGCTGAAGTGAAACCAGTTAATCTAGAACAATTTACAGTATTAGCTAACTTTTACGCTAAAAATGTATTAAATGTAGAAAATCCACGTATTGGTTTATTAAACAATGGAACTGAAGAAGGTAAAGGGAATTCAATTACTAAAGAGGCTTTCGATTTAATGAAGCAATTAGATAATATTAATTTTATTGGGAATGTCGAGGCGAAGTCTATCTTAACCGGAGAAGTTGATATCGTCATTACGGATGGCTTTACAGGTAATGCAGTCTTAAAAACTCTGGAAGGAACAGTTAAAAGTGTTGTTGGATTGTTACTTGATACGCTAAAAAACTCTGGATTAAAAACAAAAATTGGTGCAGGTTTAATTAAAGACTCATTAAAAGAAACATTTAACAATCTAGATGATACGAAGCAAGGTGGGGCAGTTTTACTTGGCGTAAAATCTCCAGTAATTAAAGCACACGGCTCTTCCAACGACGAAGCAATATTTAATGCGATTCGTCAAGCAAGAACAGTTGTAAGCGCGGGTGTCGTTCAAGATGCTGTAAATTATTTTGAAAATTAGAATTTTTTTAATGCGTAAAGACATCAGATGTATTGCTTCCTATATGAACTTTAATACGTATTAAAATATAAAAAAAGATATAATTAATTAGAAAAAATGATAGACAAATGAGATGATTATTTGTATCATGTTATATAATGTAAATTTGTTATAATGAACGGAGGTGTATCAATTGAGTGAAAATCAAAATACTTTAAATACTGTAAGGGAAATGATTGTAGATCGTTTCGGTGTTCAAGAAGATAAAGTAAATGCAGAAATGACATTTGAAGACCTTGGAGCTGATTCATTGGATGTTGTGGAACTTGTTATGGAATTAGAAGATCACTTCAATATCCAGTTCGATGACGAAAGAATTGAAGAGTTATCTACAGTAGGTGACGCAGTAAGATACATCGATGAATTAAAATAGTTCTATCTTTAGCAATATATAAAAAAACAACGCTGCTTGTTTTTAAATAAGTAGTGTTTTTCTTTTTTTATAAAGGACACCGGAGGGAAATTATGGAAAGTAACAAGACTATATTAGAGATGAAAGACGTAGAAATAGGGTTCCGTGTTAAAGATGATTACTATAATGCAGTTGATGGTGTGTCATTAACATTATCTAAGAACGAAAAATTAGCAATCGTTGGAGAATCTGGTTCTGGTAAAAGTACACTCGCAACTGCGATTGTAGGTCTTCATGATCCAAAAAACTCAAAACAAACAGGCGAAATTAACTATAAAGGCAAAAACATTTTAAACATGTCTGAGAAAGAATATCTAAAAATTCGTGGTGATGAGATTGGAATGATTTTCCAAGATCCATTAGCTTCATTAAACCCGTTAATGACGATTGAAGCACAAATTGAAGAGCCATTATTTTATCATACTAAATTAAATAAAAAGGAACGTCATAATCGTATCCTCGAATTATTAGATCAAGTGGGAATTGCCAATCCAAAACGTATGGCAAAACAATATCCACATGAACTTTCAGGTGGTATGAGACAACGTGTTATTATTGCCATTGCTTTAGCATGTAAACCAGGTATCATCATCGCTGATGAGCCAACAACAGCTTTAGACGTTACGATTCAAGCACAGATTCTTGATTTACTTAATGAAATTCAAGAAGAAACAGAGTCAGGGATTATCTTAATTACCCATGACTTAGGAGTAGTTGCTGAAACGGCTGACCGTGTGGCTGTAATGTACGCAGGTGAGTTTGTAGAAATCGCGACAGTTGAAGAGTTATTTAATAATCCTAAACATCCATATACGAGATCATTATTAAGATCAATTCCACAATCAAATGATTTAGTGGATGAGGAATCAGGAGAATTACATGTTATTCAAGGTGTAGTTCCGTCAATCACAAATCTACCAAGAACAGGATGTCGTTTTGCTCACCGAATTCCTTGGATTAATGAAGAGGAACATGAGCATAATCCTGAATTACACGAAGTAGCAGAAGGTCATTGGGTACGTTGTACTTGTCATGAAAACTTCTACTTCCCTGAGGAGGTTGAATAATGTCTGGATTAATAGAGATAAAAGATTTAAAAGTACATTATCCAATACGTAGTGGCTTCCTTAACAGAGTCACAGATTATGTATATGCAGTTGATGGTGTAGACTTATCATTCGAAGAAGGTAAAACTTACGGTCTAGTCGGGGAATCTGGATCTGGTAAATCAACAATTGGTAAAGCTATTGTTGGATTAGAAAAGATTACATCTGGCGAGATTTACTATAACGGCAAAGATGTTTCAAAAGAAGCTCGTAAACGCCGCTCAGACTATCGTCAAAATGTTCAGATGATATTCCAAGACGCTATGTCAAGTTTTAATCCTAAAAAAAGAATTGTTGACGTTTTAGCTGAGCCTATTCGTAACTTTACGAATATGACACCAGATGAAGAACGTCGTCGCATGATCGAACTTTTAGATATTGTTGGTTTAACAGAAGATGCTTTAACTAAGTATCCGCATCAATTCTCTGGTGGACAAAGACAGCGTATCGGAGTAGCAAGAGCTGTAGCAATTAATCCTAAATTAATTATCGCAGATGAGCCTGTATCAGCACTAGATTTATCAGTTCAAGCTCAAGTTCTTAACTTCATGAAGAGAATTCAAGAAGAATATAACGTCAGTTATTTATTTATATCTCATGATTTAGGTGTAGTAAAACACATGTGTGATGAAATTGCGATTATGTATCGCGGGCGCTTCACAGAGTATGGTAATAAAGAGGATATCTATGAAGATCCTCAACATATCTATACGCGACGTTTACTTTCGGCTATTCCTCAAATCGATCCTAACAATCGTGATGAGCATAAGAATAACCGTTTACGCGTTGAAAAGATATATCAAGAAAACCAATCAAAATACTTTAGTGAAAATGGTCGAGTTTATGACTTAAAAGCAGTCTCTGATACTCACTCAGTTGCTTTAAAAGAAGTATCTTCGACTTTAGAAGGGGGCGCTTAATACTATGTGGAAAACAATATTAAGACGTGTTGTTCTCATGATACCCCAAGTGTTTATCCTTAGTATTATTGTATTTGTTCTAGGTGCAATGATGCCCGGGGATGCACTGACTGGGTTAGTGGATCCAACTATTTCTGCTGATCAAATTGAAGCAATGCGTGCACAATTAGGTTTAAATAAATCATGGCCAGAAAGATATATTGATTGGATGGGCGGCGCATTACAAGGAGACTTCGGTCGTAGTTGGGCACACCGTATGCCAGTAGCTCAAATTATTAGCCAACGTATCGGACCAACATTATGGCTATCGCTATTAACTGTAATTATTACTTATGCAATTGCCTTACCTTTAGGTTTATTATCTGGTCGATTCCAAAATTCTTTCTTTGATCGTACCGTTAACGTTTATAACTTTGTAACATATTCAGTACCGACTTTCGTATTAGGTCTATTATTTATCTGGTTATTCGGTTATACATTAGGTTGGTTCCCAACTCGTGGTACAGTAGGTTCTGGTATTCAACCTGGGACTTTAGAATATATTGGATCTAGAATTTATCATATGATTCTTCCTGCCTTTACAATGGGTATTTTAAGTACAACGGGTATCATCCAGTACTTAAGAACCGGAGTTGTAGATGCTAAATCTCAAGATTACGTACGTACAGCTCGTTCAAAAGGTGTACCGATGAATAAGATTTATAGTCGTCATATCTTCAGAAACTCAATGTTACCAATTGCGCAAAGTATGGGTTATACTTTAACTGGATTAATTTCAGGGTCAGTAATTACAGAGCAAATCTTTACTTACCAAGGTATGGGACAACTATTTATTACATCGATCACTGGACGTGACTTTACAGTTATGACAACACTTGTACTGTTATTCGGTATTATGACTTTATTGGGAACATTAATATCAGATATTATTATGATATTTGTTGACCCAAGAATCCGAATCAACTAGAAAGGAGGAATGTTTCATGGATAAAGAAGAAAAACAATATAACAAAGAAGATCAAATAATCAATGAAGAAGCTTTAGATCAATCGTTAGAGGTAGCTCAAGCTGAAGGCGAAGCATTACCTCCGATGGGATTCGAAGTCATTCGAAGAGAATTTGTCAAAGATAAGGCAGCCATTGTTGCATTATTTGTATTCATTACAATCATCTTAATCGCATTTATTGGTGCGATGGTCGTGGATCATGATACAGCAACTAGAGTTGATTTATTTAGTCGATATGCCAAACCAGGTGAGAATGGTTTTATTCTTGGGGCTGAAGAGGGTGGACGTGATGTTCTCTCACTCTTAATTATCGGTACACGTAATAGTATATTTATTGGTTTTGCCGTAACTATTATCACATCAATTATTAGTATTGCTTTAGGAATTATTGCTGGTTACTATGGTGGCTTCGTAGAAGATATTATGATGCGTATTGTCGACTTCATTATTATTCTTCCGCCGCTAGTATTAATCATTGTAATCGTAACAATTGTTCGTCGATTTGATATGTGGTCACTAATTGCTATTCTATCAGCATTAGGTTGGGCCGGAGGAGTTCGATTGTTCCGTACATCCACTTTAAGTGAGGCGTCTAAAGATTATATAAGCGCTTCTAAAACGATGGGAACACCGGATTGGAAAATTATGTATCTAGAGTTAATGCCGAACTTAAGTTCATTAATTATTACAAACTTAACTTTAAGTCTTTCAGGTAATATCGGTATTGAGACAGGTCTAACTTTCTTAGGCTTCGGTTTACCATCTGAAACACCAAGTTTAGGTACTTTAATCGCTGCGGCGAACAACCCAGATGTTATTCAAAACAAAATATGGGTATGGCTTCCAGCAGTTGGAGTGATCTTAGCATTAATGTTAAGTATTAACTATATGGGACAAGCATTCCAACGTGTTGCTGACTCTAGACAACGTCTTGGATAAGCTATTCCAAATATTATCTTTAGAACCGAGCGATGTGTCGCTCGGTTTTTTTATGAGTAATTTTCTAATGTAATGTGTAAAGTTTGATTAAAATTAACTTATATAATGAATCTTTTATATAAAAATAGACATTCATTTAATAGAAATTATAAGGAAAGTGTATAATAAAAATGAAGTCTATAATATGAAAGCTTTATTAAATTATATAAAAGTTAAAATAATTAAAAAGCGATAAGAATGGTCTGAAACTATAGATATTAAAGCGATAATGATTTAAAATGTATAATACCGCTTGCATTAAAATTGTATAATTTTTTTTATTTATTCTAATGCTAGGGAAATTATTTCATAGGAGGATTTTAATGAAAAAATCGTTTAAAAAATATGTTTCGCTAACAACTTTAGCTATGACATTTGCTTCGACTTTAGTAGGGCCTACGACGCAGTTAGTCTCAGCTCAAGAAGAAGGAGAAGATGGGGTATTAGAGTTTGAAACTTTAGTACAAAATGAAGGTGAACCTATCGAAGGTGGTACTTTAAATTACGCTTTAGTATCAGATAGTACATTTTCTGGAGTTCTTAACAACATGTTATATACTGGTCAACCAGATGGTGAAATTATTAGTTTCTTTAATCCAGGACTATATGGATATGATGAGAACTTCACGATTGATAATTCAGGATTTGCTGATATCGAAATGGATCCAGAGAACAGCCAAGTAACGATTACTATTCCAGAAGGACATACATGGCATGATGGTGAAGAAATTACAATTGATGATGTAATCTTCCCATACTATGTTATTGGTAATCCTGATTATACTGGAATTCGTTACGGATCAGATTTCCAAAACGTTGCTGGTATGGAAGAGTACCACAATGGAGATGCTGAAGAAATTTCAGGTCTTGAGCGAGTGGATGATTACACGTTAACAGTAACGTATAATACATTCAATAACTCAATGCTTCAAGCTGGTGGTGGTGTTTCTAGTTACATCGAACCAGAACATCTACTAGGTGAAGTACCAGTGGCTGAATTCGAAGATAGCGAATATGTTCGTACAAACCCAGTTGGTTTCGGACCATTTAAAGTAGAATCGATCACACCAGGTGAAGCGGTGACTTTAACTGCATTTGACGAGTATTATGATGGACGTCCTAACATCGATGAAATGATTATCGAAGTAGTAAATCCTTCTACAATCGTATCTGAATTAAAAGCTGGAAACTATGATATTGCTTCATTACCAGCAGACCAATATGAAACATATTCTGATGCAACGAACTTTACTCCTGTTGGATTCTTAGAGAACGCCATTACTTATATCGGGTTCAAACAAGGGACATGGGATGAAGAGAACGGTGAAGTTGTACCTGATCCAGAACGTGTCACATCAAATAAAGCATTACGTCAAGCAATGGCTTATGCGATTGATAATAACGCAATTGCAACTCAATTCTATTATGGATTACGCCAAAATGCTAATTCACACATTACACCAAACTTTACAGAGTATCATAATGCTGAACAAGAGGGATATACATTTGATCCAGAACGTTCTCAACAATTACTTGCTGATGCAGGATTTGTAGATAATGATGGTGATGGCTTTGTTGAAGATCCTAATGGAGAACCATTTACATTAGGTTTTGCTTCAATGTCAGGTGGAGAAACGGCTGAACCAATTGCTCAATATTATATCCAATCTTGGCAACAAGTAGGTATTAATGTTGAACTCGTTGATGGACAATTAATGGAATTTAACTCATTCTATGAACGTCTTGAATCAGATGATCCAGCGATCGATGTATTCCAAGCTGCCTTTGGCGTTGGGGGAGATCCAAACCCAACTGGTTTATATGGACGTTCAGCTGCATTTAACTACACACGTTGGGCAACAGAAGAACATGATGAATTATTAGCTGCGATTGAATCAGAGGAATCATTTGACGAAGAATTCCGTCAACAAGCATTCTATGACTGGCAAACATACATGATTGAAGAAGTTCCAACGATACCAACATTATTCCGTTACACATTAACAGCTGTTAATAACCGTGTAAGCCAATGGGATACTGAAATTGGTTCAGACTTAAAATGGTCAGATATCTACTTACTATCTGAAGAACCAACTGCTGAATAAGCTAAAAATTTAATAACGTACTGGAAAGCACCCGACTGGGTGCTTTTTTTGTCCTAATATAATAATGATAAAATAAGCTTTAACATTAATTTGTCATCATCAAATTATTAGTTTTAGAAAATTATACTTATTTACAAGAGTTTATGAAGCGGTATCATACAATTCAAATGACAATTTATCATAATGTTCAAATTTCACATACCGTGTTAAATCAGTGATATAAAGGGTTTAAGATGACTCGAATTCATTAGATTAAAATAAAATTAAAATTATCCTTGATATTCTAATTGTAAACAGTTATTATATTATATATAAATAAGAACTACTAATTGGAGGTTAGGTTTATGAAAAAATCATTTAAAAAGTCATTTGCACTAGCAACAACGGCGCTTACTTTATCAACTGTATTTGCAGCTCCAGCTGCTAACCTAGTTCACGCACAAGAAGAAGGCGAAGGAGATGTTTTAGATTTCTCTCCTACTGCTGAAAACGAAGGCGAACCCATCGAAGGTGGAACTTTACGTTACGCCTTAGTATCTGATACAACATTCTCAGGAGTATTAAACAATATGTTGTATACTGGACAACCAGACTCATCAATTATTAGTTTTATTAACCCTGGTTTATATGGATACGATGAAAACTTTGCAATTGATAACTCAGGTTTCGCTGATGTAGAGTTTGATCAAGAAAACAAACAAGTGACAATTACAATTCCAGAAGGAACAACTTGGCATGATGGCGAAGAAGTTACAATTGATGATGTTATCTTCCCTTATTATGTTATCGGTGACCCAGAATATACGGGTATCCGTTATGGAACTGACTTCCAAAACGTTGTAGGTATGGAAGAATATCACAACGGAGATGCTGAAGAAATTTCAGGATTAGAGCGTGTGGATGACTACACATTAACAGTTACATATCACAACTTTAATAACTCATTATTACAAGCTGGTGGGGGTATTTCTAGTTATATCGAACCTGAACACTTATTAGGTGAAGTTCCAGTAGCTGAATTAGAAGATAGTGAATATGTACGTACGAATCCTGTTGGATTTGGTCCATTCCAAATCGAATCGATTACACCAGGTGAGTCTGTTACATTCTCTGCTTTTGATGATTACTATGATGGTCGTCCTAACATTGATGAAGTTGTTCTTGAAGTTGTTAACCCAACAACAATTGTTTCAGAATTAAAAGCTGGAAACTATGATATTGCGTCATTACCAGCAGACCAATATGATACATATTCAGATGCAACTAACTTCCAAAGTGTAGGATTCTTAGAGAATGCATATACTTATATCGGATTCAAACACGGAACTTGGGATGCTGAAGCAGGGGAAGTAGTAACTGATCCAGAGCGTGTAACAACGAATAAAGCGTTACGTCAAGCGATGGCTTACGCAATCGATAATGATGCAATCGCTAATAACTTCTATTATGGTTTACGTCAAAATGCTAATACGTTAATTACACCAAACTTTACTGATTACCATAATGCAGACCAAGAAGGATATACTTACGATCCAGAACAAGCAGCTCAAATCTTAGCTGATGCTGGTTTCGTAGATAACGATGGAGACGGCTTTGTTGAAGATCCAGATGGTGAAGCATTCACATTAGGTTTCGCTTCTATGTCAGGTGGAGAAACAGCAGAACCAATTGCACAATACTACATCCAAGCATGGGGTGAAGTAGGAATCAATGTTGAATTAGTTGATGGTCAATTAATGGAATTCAACTCATTCTACGAGCGTCTTGAAGCAGATGACCCAGCGATCGATGTATACCAAGGAGCTTGGGGAACTGGTGGAGATCCAAACCCAACTGGATTATATGGTCGTACAGCTGCATTCAACTATACTCGTTGGGCAACTGAAGAGAACGATGAATTACTAGCTGCAATTGAATCAGATGATTCATTCGACGAAGAATTCCGTCAACAAGCGTTCTATGACTGGCAAGCATATGCAATGGAAGAATTACCAGCAATCCCTACATTATTCCGTTATACATTAACAGCGGTTAATAACCGTGTAAGTAATTGGGATACTTCAATTGGATCAGATTTAAAATGGTCTGAAATCTACTTGTTAGCTGAAGAGCCAGTTGCTGAATAATTATTAAGCCAATAAATTTAATTCCTTTCTGATTAGAACCTCTTCGGAGGTTCTTTTTTACGTCTATGATGGTATACACTAAGCTTTCATGATAGAATAAGTGTTGCATTGTAAGCTACCAACATTGGTAGAAAGAGAGTAAAGTAGGAGGATGCTATGAGTTTATTAATAAAACATTTAGAAAATATATTAGGCATAGACATAGAAGATGAAGCGTTATTTAAACGTGCTTTTATGCATAAATCTTATGTCAATGAACAAAAACATAACTTGTTAGAGTCGAATGAACGCTTAGAATTTCTTGGCGATGCGGTGTTAGAAATTATTGTGAGTGATTACTTATATAACTTTTATCCAGAAGAACCCGAAGGAACATTGTCTAGGACTCGTGCGCAATTAGTTCGCGAACCAAGTTTAGCCCTGTTAGCAAGAAAGAACGACTTTCATGAGTACATTCAACTAGGTAAAGGCGAGTCTGCAAGTGGTGGTAATAATCGAGATTCAATCTTAGCGGATTGTTTTGAGGCCTTTCTAGGTGCAACGTATTTGGAACAAGGTATAGACGTTGTAACTAACTTTTTAAACAAGCAATTGTTATTAAATCACCAAGATATACTTAAACAAGTGAATTTAGATTACAAGACACTTTTCCAAGAAAAAGCTCAAACACATGGAACAGTCTTAATTGAATACCGCTTAATTTCTAAAAAAGGACCCGATCATAATCAAATATTTGAGATGGGCTTATTTGTAGATGACAAATTAATTAGCCGAGGCAAAGGGAACAGTAAAAAACAAGCTGAAATTCAAGCAGCGAAAATTGCTTACCTACATATAATTGGAGAGGTTTCATAATGTATCTTAGTAGAGTAGAGATGACAGGCTTTAAGTCATTCGCTGACAAAACAGTTATTGAATTTAATGAAGGAATGACCGCTGTCGTAGGTCCTAACGGAAGTGGTAAAAGTAATCTTTCGGAAGCGATTAGATGGGTATTAGGCGAGCAATCAGCTAAAAGTTTACGTGGGAATCGAATGGAAGATGTTATCTTTAATGGAACACAAGCGCGTAAGCCAGTGAATATTGCAAAAGTGACTTTAGTTTTAAACAACGAGGATCGATATTTGGATTATGATTTTAGTGAAATCAGTATTACTCGCAGTTATAATCGAAATGGTGATAGTCAATACTTAATAAACAATGAGCAAGTTAGATTAAGAGACATTGTGGATTTACTTCTAGACTCAGGCTTAGGAAAGAATAGTTTTTCAATTATTTCCCAAGGACAAGTTGAGCAAATATTTTTAAGTAAACCGGAAGAGCGTCGGACGATATTTGAAGAGGCAGCAGGTGTTCAAAAGTACCAATATCGTAAGACTGAAGCTGAGAGACGCTTAGATAAATCGAGTGATAACTTAAGCCGGGTTAAAGACATTATTCATGAACTCGAATTACAATTGAATCCTTTAAGAAAACAAAGAGAGACGGCGCTTCTTTATACGAGTAAGAAAGAAGAATTAAAAGAGCTAGAAGTTTCTCTATACACCCAACAAATCGAAGATTATCAAACAGGGTGGGAAGAACTTGAGGAACAATTAAAGAATATCGATGTAACCCTAAATAATTTAATCACCCAAAATGAAACACTTAGTAACGAGATTGATGCATCTAAAAACAAACAAAATCAATTAATCAATGCGATTGATCAAAATTCAGATACATATCAAAAGTTAACGTCTCAAATTGAAAAATTAAGAGCGCAACAACAGATGATTGAAAAAGATATTCATTATAGTGAAACAGAACAAGCAGATAAAGCCAATATTTATGAAGAACAAGTGGCTGAAAAGACGAGACTTGACCAAGACATCACGGAATATACAAAGCAATTACAAACCTTTGATACTGATTTGAAAGCATTAATGACAGAACTAAAAGAAGTCAATAAAGATATCCAAATATCTCAAGGATTGAATGCGAATCAACAAGACGAATTACGTAATGAGATGTTGGAGTATTATCAATTAGAAGCCAAGTCAAACAATGAAATTCAACAGCAGAAAGCAATCTTAGAAAGACAAAGAGCACGTAAAGACCAAGCTGTGGAGAAAATGAACAGTACTCGTAAAGAACTTACAAAGCTTGAAGTAGAAGCCAAAGAAGCTGAAGAAGAACTAGAGGCATTCACAGGTAGCCAAAGTGAACAAAGAACTTTATTACAAGAATTAAGTGAGAATAATGAAAAATTATCAAATCAACGGGATGAGTTAAGACAATTGCTCTTTAACCAAGAAAGACAAACTCAAACCATTGAAACACGATTAAATTCACTGAAACAAATGCATGATAATTATACGGGTTACTATGCAGGTGTGCGTGCGGTTATGCAACAAGCACAACGTTTAAACGGAATCGAGGGAACGGTTGCTGATTTATTAAATGTTAAAGAAACGTATCAACTAGCCATCGATACAGCTTTAGGTGGATCAATGCAACACATTGTTGTAGCCAATGACCAAGCGGCACGTGAAGCGGTTAATTACTTAAAGCAACAAAGAGCAGGACGAGCAACTTTCTTACCACGGCCCAACATTAAACCACGTCAAATTCAAAGTTTCAAACTTTTTCAAGCGCAAGAAATGCAAGGTTTTATCGCCGTTGCCTCAGAATTAGTCAGTTATGATGCGCAAAACGAGAATATTGTCCAGAACATATTAGGAAATACAATTGTTGCTCAAACTTTAGTAGATGCGCAAAGTATTGCGAGAGCTTTAGGGCATTCAGTAAAGATCGTAACACTCGAAGGAGACGTGTTAATGCCAGGTGGATCACTCACCGGGGGTCAACAAAAGCAAAGACAACAATCGATGCTCTCACGCCAAAATGAAATAAAACAAGCAAGCGAAGCCTATGAGACATATAGAGAACAGCTTAAGAATATTGAACAAGATTGGGAGAAAGTATCATCTGAATTAGCACATAATGACCAACAACTGAAAGAACAGCGCCAACAAGTGAACCAAACAGAAGGCATCTATCAGCGTTTATTCCAAACGAGTCAAAACGCTAAACAAGCATACAAACAAGCAAATAATCAAATGATTATATTAAAAGACTCCATTCGTGAATTCGATGAAGAGCTTGATGAAGCGAGAAATACAATCGAACAAGCGGAACAAAATCTTGTGAAAGCAAAATCTTCAATTGAAGAATTAAATCGGATATTAGAACAACATAACCTGGATGAAGACGCCCGTCAGAAGAAATTAGCTGAGTTAGAAGAACTTAGACAGGATAAATCAACGCAAAAAGCGGTTATGGATGTTGAGATTAAGCAATTAAAACAAACTTTATCAGATTTAAAGAATCAATATGAGGTAGTTAATAATTGGATTACAAATTATGAGTCGAGTAAGACATTTGGTCTGTCGTCGATTGAGGAGCTCCAAGAAAAACTGGAAGAAACTTTAGACGACATTGCTAAATTAGAAAAAGAAAGCGAAAGTCTACAAAAACAAATTCAAGTCGACCGTCAAAATCGTCAAGAATTAAGTGAAACGATTAATGAAAAAGAAAGTTTACTCAATAAATCTCAAGCAGAGAGTCAACGTAGTTTCCAAACACAAGCAAAACTACAAGCTCAGATTGAAAAAAATCAAGCCTTAATTGATAACCATTTAAATCATTTAAATCAGGAATATCAACTGACCTTCGAGATGGCTAAGAAAATCGCCAAACCGATTGAATCATCAGCTGAAATCAATAAAGTAGTTAAAGAATTACGTCAGTTCATTAATAATTTAGGACCGATTAATCTCCAAGCAATTGAAGACTATGATGAGTTAAATGAACGTTATGAATTATTAGTGGAACAAGAAGAAGATTTATTAACAGCTATGGGGCAATTGAAAGATACGATGGATGAGATGGATGTTGAAGTCACTCGACGTTTTAGTGCAACATTCAAACTCATTAATGAGAAATTTCAACAAACTTTCCGAAGATTATTTGGTGGAGGTGAAGCCTCACTTGAGTTGACGAACCCTAAAGATGTCCTAACAACCGGTGTAGACATCGTTGCTCAACCACCCGGCAAGAAAAAGCAAAATCTCGCCTTATTGTCTGGTGGGGAGCGTGCTTTAACAGCCATCGCCTTGTTATTCGCTATTCTAGAAGTAAAACCTGTTCCATTTGTTATATTGGATGAGGTAGAGGCAGCTTTAGATGATGCGAATGTATACCGTTACGGTGAATATATTAAAGAATTCAGAGAACAAACTCAATTCATCGTCATTACACATAGAAAAGGAACGATGGAAAGTGCTGATCGACTATACGGTGTCACGATGGAACGATCAGGTATTTCGAAATTAGCCTCAGTAAAATTAAGTGAAGCGGAAGAAGCTTTATCAGAATAAAGGAGTTATCAATGATAAAATTAATTGCTATAGATTTAGATGGAACGTTACTTAGAACAGATAAATCTCTTTCAGAAGAGAATATCAATGCTATTCATTACGCCCAGTCAAAAGATATTAAAGTCGTTTTATGTACGGGAAGACCGTACTTAGCGATGAAAGACTTTGCTGAAAATATTGGTTTCGATGGCAACGATGAGTATTTAGTCGTATTTAATGGAAGCCAAGTGATTAAAGCGAACACTGAAGAAGTTGTCGTCAATGATGTTGTTGAAACGAATGATTTAGAACGTTGGTATGAAGAAACCGAACGATTAAATTTACCATTAAATCCCATTGATTCTGAATGGGTATATGATCCAATAGCTTATCCTGATGGAAAAGAATCGACTTATACAACACCCGCACCAAGAAAAACTGTTAATTATCATGACTTTGAAGCGGATCATACATTTAACAAGTTCGTCATTTGTACAGTTGAAGATTATTTAAATGAACAACTTCCTAAAATCAATAAAGAATTATTGGAAGAATATCAAACGGTCTTATCACATCCTTATCAATTAGAAATTGGTAAGATCAATGTTAATAAAGGGAATGCGTTAAAAAAATTAGGTAAACAATTAAATATCAAACCGGAAGAAATGATGACCATTGGTGACCAAAATAATGATCAGACGATGATTGATATGGCAGGTTACGGTGTTGCGATGGGCAATGCAGTTCAAGAGATTAAAGACAGTGCTTCATATATCACAGATACAAATGATAATGACGGTGTAGCAAAAGCAATCTATCATTTTATTAAGTAATAGAAGTGTTATAATATAAGCAAATAAGGAGTGAGATTATGGGTATTTTTGATCGTATAAAACGTGCTTTTACCGGTGAAGACCAGGTTGTTAAAGAAGAACTGAAAGAAAAAGACACCGAGATTGTTTTTGATAAGTATGACAAGGGTATGGAAAAGACACGTAAAAACTTTTCCGAAAGAATTGCGGACTTGTTTACAAGTTTCAGAGAAATTGATGAGGATTTCTATGAAGATTTAGAAGAAGCCTTTATTGGTGCAGATGTTGGTTTCAATATGACGATTGCCTTAACGGATGCTATTCGTGATGCGATTGAAGAAGAGAATGTGAGTCGTCCTGAGGATGTTAAGCGCGTTGTTCTAGAACAAATGGTGAACATTTATGAGAAGAATGAAACGGGAACGGTCGCAATTAAAGCAAATCCTGATGGGCCCACTGTCATTCTATTTGTAGGAGTAAATGGTGTTGGTAAGACAACTTCTGTAGGTAAAATTGGTTATAACTTAAAACAAGAAGGCAAAAAAGTTATTATGGCCGCTGGAGATACTTTCCGTGCGGGTGCCATTGAACAGTTAAATGTGTGGGGAGAGCGATTAGATATTCCAGTCGTGACTGGAAAAGCCAATAGCGATCCAGCTTCAGTCGTGTTTGATGCAGTGAAACGAGCGAATGAAGAGAATTACGATTACTTACTCGTAGATACTGCCGGAAGATTACAAACTAAAGCGAACTTAATGGAAGAGTTAGCCAAAATGAAACGAATCATTGAACGTGAGAATCCAAATGGTGTTCAAGAAGTGTTCTTAGTATTGGATGCGACGACAGGTCAAAATGCGCTCATTCAAGCGAAACAATTTAATGAAGCAACCGAAATTACCGGCTTAGTTTTAACGAAATTAGATGGAACGGCAAAAGGTGGGGTTGTTCTTTCGATTCGTTATGATTTAGATATCCCGGTTAAATATATTGGATTAGGTGAGCAAGCCACTGACTTACAACAATTTGATCCTGAACAATATATGTATAATTTAGTTCGTGATGTGATTGAAGATAAGCAAGCTTAATAAAATATCCGTAAGGTCAAAAATCGACTTCACGGATATTTTTGTTTTCTATTATATAGTTATTTAAGTGCCAATTTCTGCTGTCTGAGTTTAGGAAGAATAATATTTGTTCCTAAAAACACGAGTAAAAAGACTACAAAGCCTGTGACAGCAACCATGCTTGATATCGAAGTATCGAGATAAATCCCAATATAATAACCAAGAACGGAATTAAGTATAGCAATAAAAGCTGAACCGATTAATAAAGTGCTAAATTTATTCGTAAAACATCTAGCAGTCATCCCAGGCGCTGCCATTAAGGCAATGACTAGAATAGACCCAACACTTTCAAAGGAAGTGACTGCCGTCAGAGAAACTAAAGACATCAATACTAAGTCGAGTGCAGCAACGTTGATTCCAATAGTTCGAGCAAAAGTTTCATCAAACAAACGAACTTTCAATGGATTGTAGAATACAAAGATAAAAGCTAGATTAATGAATAAAATAATCAAACCAATAAAGAATGCCTGTGGCAGTTGAAATGAGAATATTTCAACTTGGCGTAATGGTGCTAGTTCGACTTGACCTAAAAGGACCATATCAATGTCTAAATGCACATTTGTATAATATTTGGAGATGATAATAACGGCAATTGAGAATAGTAAGGGGAACACCAAACCAATCGCTGCGTCGTTTTGCATTCGACCGGTCTTTGTCAATAAGTCAATTAAGATAACAGTAATGACACCGAACAAGGTTGCACCGATAATTAAATAGGGCGAAGATAAATCTTCAGTAAAATAAAAAGCAATCACAATCCCTAATAAAATGGTATGAGAAATGGCGTCGGCTACCATTAAACTCGAACGCATCAACAATAGAGAACCCAATAGACTACAAGCTAAAGCAACAACAATTAAAATTAATAAAATTTGAATCATCATGACACTACACCTCTTTTACGTAAAACATAAGAGCCTAGCAAGCCTTTAGGCCCGATGAAGACAGATACTAAAGCGATACCTGACAATACAACTACAATGGTTGGTCCTGTCGCCAAATCAGAAATATTTGTACTAAGTAAAGTCCCCATAAAACCAGCAAATAAGCCAAAAAAGCCTGATAAAAAGATAGTTTTAGGATAGTTATTTGTCCATTGCATTGCCCCAACGACGGGAGCGACTAACATGCTACTAATTAACTTTGTCCCAACAGCTTGTAAACCAATGACAATGGCTAATAAACTTAACGTTAATAAGATATAATTGATAAATTTCGTATTAATGCCAATGGTTTCAGCAAAAGTTTTATCGAACAAATATATTTTAATCTTTGGATAATAAAGCCAAAATATAAGGGCGATGATAACAGCAACAATCAAAATAACATTCACATCAAATTGCGTTAAAAAAGCGGCTTGTCCCATAATATAATTATCCAAACCAGAGAAATTCACTGATTGGAATTTGGGATTCGTTTGTACAATTCGGTAAAGCATTAAACCTAAGCTGAAAAAGGACGAAAGTACAAGTGCCAGGACACTTTCATAAGCAAAATGGCTATATTTGTGAATCCAGTTAATTAGAACAAAGGCTATATAACCAACAACAATGGCACCTAACAGTAACACGAGAGAATTTCTCGTTTGAAATAACATAAAAGCAATAATTACTCCAGGGTATACTGAATGCCCAATCGCATCACCCAATTGACTTTGGCCTTCTAAGACAATCGTAGTACCGATAATACCTGATGCGAAGCCGAGTGCCATGGTTCCAAGTGCGACAACCCAGAAGAAATAATCAAAAGAGATATCAAACATGTTGATCAGCTCCTAGAATATGTAAGCCCGCTTGATTTGAACTCGGTTCAACATTATTTTGCTGAGACTGATTTAAATAAGCTTTATCAATATTTTCTCGCGTAAATACATCTACCGTTGGACCTGTTGCGATAACCTCTTTATTGAGGAACAACACATAATCAAAATTATCAGGCACTGAATTTAAGTCATGGTGAACAGTCAAACTAGTCTTTCCTGCGTCCTGAAATTCTTTTAATTGCGCCATAATAATGGCTTCAGATTTCATGTCGACACCAGCAAGCGGCTCATCAAAAAAATACAAATCAGCGTCTTGTGCAATGGCACGTGCAATAAAGACTCTTTGTTTTTGACCTCCAGATAATTGACTGATTTGACGATTCGAAAGATCAGTGAGTTCCATTGCTTCGAGTGCTTGAGAAACAACATTTTTTTGCTCTTCACTCACAGATTGAAAGCCCCAACGATTTGAGCTCACTCCCATCGTCACAACGTCTTTGACAGTTGTTGGGAAATGCCAGTTAACTTCTGAAGTCTGGGGGACATAAGCGATTTTAGAGCGTGCTTGTTTCAATGTAAGGTCATTGAAAAAGCTTAGCTTATGTTGTTTAGCGGGTATTAAATTAAGAATGGCCTTTATAAAAGTTGATTTACCAGCACCATTCGGGCCGATGATAGCCATGCGAACATTTTCCGGAACTTGTAATGTAATATTGTTTAGGGCAAGAGTTTGTTGATATCTCACCGATAAGTTTTCGATCGTAATAATTGAATTCATATGAATCACTCCTTTTAAATTATAATTAACGAATTAAATGATCAACGATTAATGACACATTATGTTTATACATCTCAATGTAATTATCGTTCGACTGACCAGTTGCAGCTAAAGAGTCTGAGAACAATTCTTGACCTTCACCACCCACAACGACAACCTCTGCATCCTGTTGGTTGACTCCTTCTTGAAGCTTTTCCATCGCTTGCGGGTTAGACGTTGTATCTAAGAATATGGCTGGCACATCGTTGTCGACAATAAACTTAACCGTTTTAATGATTGCGTCATTAGAGACTTCAGATTCAGTACTGATTCCTTGAGGAGCATATACTGTGAAGTCATAAGCCTGGGCAAAGTATGCAAAGGCATCGTGTGGAGTCACAAGAATCCGTTGTTCCACAGGTAATTCTGCAACTTTTTCATGGATCCATTGATTTAAAGCCTCTAATTCTTCTATATATCTTTCTGTATTTTCATTTACTAATTCTTTATACTCAGGGTAAATTTCAACTAAAGCTTGTTGAGTTGTTAGAACAGATTGTTTATATAAATCTATATCGAACCAATAATGCGGATCGACTTCTTGAGAATCCTCAGAAATTGAGATTAGCTGGTCATTATTAAACTCCGCTGTCACAGAACTTGTATGTGGCAGTGCATCTAAAACTTCTGCCATCTGTGCCTCAAAATGCAAACCATGAAATAACACGAGGTCAGATTCAGTAATGTCTTTTAAATTTCTAGCCGTTGCTGTATACGTATGCGGGTCACCACCAGCAGGGACAATTGAAACAACCTCAAACGTTTCTGGGGCGAGTTGTTCTACAATATCAACTAAAAAAGTCGTTGTGACTGTAATTTTTTCTTTATCTGCTTGAGCATGACCGATGGGCGTTACATAAGTGAATAACAAAATGATGCCCATAAATAGAGTCATGATGTATTTAATATATTTTTTCATTTCAAACCTCCAAACACTAATTTTTAGGCGCACCTAAATGTTAATTGAATTATAATGTTAGGCGCACCTAAAGTCAACCGAAAAGTTTAAATAAATTTGAGGCTAAAGGGAAAACATGGTAAAATTAGGATTGGCAAAAAAATCATTGGGGTGATGTCAATGTCACAGAGTCGCGAGGACTATGTAAAGTTTATATATGAACATGCAGGAGATGAATCCATCTCTAATAAAACAATAGCTGAGGGATTAGAGGTTTCTCCAGCCTCCGTGAGTGAAATGATTAATAAATTGGCTAAAGAAGGCCTAGTAATTAACGAACGCTACCGCGGTAGTGCATTAACACCAAAAGGTCATCTAATGGCTCAAGAAATGGTGAGAAAACACGAAATATGGGAATATTTCTTACAAAATAGGTTAGGATACACGAAAGAAGAAGTACACGAATTTGCTGAAGTATTGGAGCATGTAACACCCAAGGATTTAGCGGATCGATTAGCTATTTATATTGAGTATCCTGAAGAATAGGTGAATAGAATGTCGTTAGAAAAAACGATTTATATTGGTCAATTGTTCTCATTTTATAAAGCTCTGTTGACAGAGAAACAACAAGATATGTTGTCATTTTATTATGAAGAAGACTTATCTTTAAGTGAAATCGCCGAACATTTCGATATTAGTCGTCAAGGCGTTCATGATAATATTAAGCGTGGAGAGAAATCCTTGCTAGAATATGAAAAAACACTCCGTTTAAATGAGAAACGTGAAGAACGTATGCAATTATTAAATACATTGAGTGAGTTATTAACAGACAAAGAAGCTCATTCAGTCATAGAAAAATTAATTCAAATAGAAGATTAAGAAATAGAGGGGTAATAATATGGCTTTTGAAGGACTTTCAGAGCGCCTACAAGGTGCGATTAGCCAGGTTAGTTCGGGAGGGACAATCACCGAAGCCGACCTGAAACAAATGATGCGTGAGATAAGACTTGCTTTACTTGAGGCCGATGTTAACTTTCAAGTAGTAAAAACATTCGTTAAGAGTGTGAATGAAAGAGCATTAGGTTCCGATGTATTAAAATCATTATCTCCAGCGCAACAAGTGTTAAAAATTGTTGATGAAGAATTAACAGCCTTAATGGGTGGGGAACTCGTTCCATTAAACTTCTCAGCGCAACCACCAACAGTTATTATGATGGCTGGTTTACAAGGTGCTGGTAAGACGACAACGGTAGGTAAATTAGCTAAATATATTTCTGAAAAAGAAAATAAAAAGCGCCCATTATTAGTTGCTGCCGACGTTTACCGTCCAGCAGCGATTGAACAATTACAAACCATTGGTCAACAATTAGGTTTTGATGTTTATAGTGAAGGAACAGATGCGGATCCAGTAAGAATTGCTGAAGCAGCATTAAACCAAGCAAGACTACAAGGGAACGAAGTCGTTATCATTGATACGGCGGGTCGTTTACACGTCAACGAAGAATTAATGGCTGAATTACGTAATATTAAAGCAGTCGCAAATCCGCAAGAGATTTTACTAACTGTTGATGCTATGACCGGACAAGATGCGGTAAACGTTGCGCAATCTTTCAATGAGTCACTTGATATAACAGGGGTTGTAATTACAAAACTCGATGGTGATACTCGTGGTGGAGCGGCACTATCGATTCGTTCAATTACCGATAAACCTATTAAATTTACAGGTCAAGGTGAGAAATTAGACGCCTTAGAACCATTCTATCCAGACCGTATGTCGAGTCGTATCCTAGGTATGGGGGATATGATGACGCTGATTGAGAAAGCACAACAAGATTTTGATGAAGACGAAGCTCAGAAAATGGCTGACAAAATCAAAGATGCTTCCTTTGACTTTAATGATTTCATTGCTCAAATGGATCAAGTAAACAAAATGGGTTCAATCAAAGATATCATCAAGATGATTCCAGGTTTGAATAAATTACCAGGTGTAGAAGACTTCGATGTATCTGAAAAAGATATGGCGCGTGTCAAAGCCATTGTGATGTCAATGACACCTCAAGAGCGTACAAATCCAGATATTATCTCACAAAGTCGACGTAAAAGAATTGCTGCCGGTGCGGGGCAAGAGCTTCAAGCCGTGAACCAATTAATTAAGCAATTCAACCAAACACGTCAAATGATGAGTTCAGCTTCGAATGGTAAGATGGGTAATATGAAGAAAATGATGAATCAGATGAAACAAAATGGTGGTGGAGGCATGCCAAATATGCCAGGAATGCCACAAATGAACGATTCTGACTTTATGTCACCTGAACAAAAAGAGAAACAACAAAAAGAAAAAGAATTACAACGTCGCTTGAAAAAAATGAAGAAAAAACGTCGTTAATTTCTAAATAAAGCAAAAGTTCACTTAAAGATAGTGAACTTTTGCTTTTTTATTTAAATTTAAAACCTTGATATAAAAACATTTATAGCTGATAAGCAAAAATTAATAAAAAAAATTCAACCTGTAAAGGAAAAACACTTTACAGGGGTGATATTATCTGATAATATACTTAACTGTGAGATTAATTAATGGAGGTGACTTACATGGCAGTTAAAATTCGTATGAAACGTATGGGTTCTAAAAGAAACCCATTCTACCGTATTGTAGTAGCGGACGCACGTGCTCCACGTGATGGACGTATTATTGAACAAATTGGAACTTATAATCCAGTTCAAGAACCAAAACAATTAGAAATCAACGAAGAGTTAGCGTTAAAATGGTTAAGTGATGGTGCTCAACCATCTGACACTGTTCGCAACTTATTATCTACTCAAGGAATCATGCAAAAATTCCACGAGTCAAAACAAGCTAAATAAGGCATGTTTGATAAGTTTAGTATCACAATAAAGGATGATAAAAATGCCAGATATTGAAGCTTTGATAAAAACAATTGTTGAACCACTTATTGACAATCCTAATGAATTTTCTGTCGATATTGTTGAAACAGAAGATTTTATAGAGTATCATCTTAATTTACATCCGGATGATATCGGACGTGTCATTGGCAGAAAAGGGCGTGTTGTGAGAGCAATACGTACAATCATTTATAGCATTCGTCAACGCGGTTCTAAAAGAGCTCGCATTGTCATTGCTGACGGTGATAGCGAATAAGTTTTAAAGTGCTAAGTAGAGACAAATTCATTTGTTTCTACTTAGCACTTTTTGTTTGGTGAAAATTTATATATAATAAAAGTAGTAAGGTAGCTTTAAGAGCAAAGTATATAATGTAGTGTGAAAGGAAATAAACTATGGAATATTTTCGTATAGGAAGAATTGTAAATACATTTGGCATTCGAGGAGAAATTAAAGTGATTGCGGATACTGATTTTCCGGAAGAACGATTTGCTGCTGGCGAGGTTTTAACGATTTTAGATAATGATCGTCCCGTTCAAAAAGTAACAGTCAAAAATGCTAAGTTAAGTAAAGGGACTTATATTGTAAGTTTCGAAGAGTTTAATAATATTAATGATGTCGAAAAATTCAAGACGATGTGGTTAGCCATTGACCAAGACCAACAACAAGAGTTGGATGATCATGAGTTTTACTTTCATGAAATTATTGGTTTAAAAGTAATCACAACTGAAAAAGAAGAATTAGGTGTGATTAAAGACATCTTAAGTTTAGGTTCGAATGACGTTTGGGTAATTAAACAAAATAAACCAAAACTGTCTGATGCTTTAATTCCTTTTATCGAAGATGTTGTAAAGGAAGTTAATGTTGATGAAGGTTTCGTTGTAATTGAATTGATGGAAGGGTTAATTGACGATGAGAATTGATGTATTAACTTTATTTCCCGAAATGTTTGCTCCAATGGAACACTCAATAATGAAACAAGCTCAAGAGGAAGGTGTCTTATCATTTGAGACCCACAATTTCCGACGTAACCCGGTCAATAAGCATGGTCATGTTGATGATTATCCTTATGGTGGGGGAGCAGGTATGCTATTGCGGGTGGAACCCATTGTAGATACATTAGAGGAACTGGAGATGACTGAGAAGTCTCGGGTTATTTTAATGGATCCGGCTGGGAAACCTTTTAGCCAAGATTTAGCACAAGAGTGGTCGCAAGAAGAACATTTAGTATTTATTTGTGGACACTATGAAGGCTTTGATCACCGAATTCGTGATTATATTACGGATGAAGTGTCCATCGGAGATTATGTATTAACGAATGGTGAACTGCCTACAATGGTTATGATAGATTCAACTGTTCGCCTCATTCCAGAAGTGGTTGGAAATGCACATTCAATTGTGGAAGAGTCTCATCAGAGAAATCTATTAGAGCATCCACAATACACAAGACCGAGAGAATTTAGAGGGAAAAGTGTCCCAGACGTGCTATTTAGCGGGCATCATAGTAATATTGAATTATGGCAACATAAAGAAGCGATTAGAAGAACTTTTAATAACCGACCAGATTTATTAGAAAAAGCTGAATTAACTGACAAAGAGCGTGAATGGGTTAAAGAATTTGAGAGTGAGTAGGTTTTAATTTACTCAAAAAAATAATCTTAGTATTTAATGAGAGACATTGACAAACGCGACAAATCAATCGAATTAAACTATATTTCTTGATATTTTTTATAATAATGGTATTGTGAAAATTGCGAAAAAACGAGGAGGAGAATAAAGTTGTGATTGAATTCAAAAACGTATCAAAACGTTACGCTAGTGACGTATTAGCTGTTGATGATTTTAACTTAAAGATTGAAGATGGAGAGTTTATTTGTTTCATAGGTACATCAGGATCGGGTAAAACAACTTCGATGCGAATGATTAACCGTATGATTGAACCTTCAGATGGTGAAATTTTAATCGATGGTGAGAATATTATGGATATGAACCCAGTTAAATTAAGAAGACAAATTGGGTATGTTATTCAAAACATTGGTCTAATGCCACATATGACGGTTAAAGATAATATTTTAATGGTACCAAAATTGTTAAAATGGGATCAAGCTAAACTTGATGAAACAGCAAAACGCATGATTAAACTAGCTGAATTACCAGAAGAGTTTCTAGATCGTTATCCATCAGAACTATCTGGAGGTCAACAACAACGTATTGGGGTTGTCAGAGCACTAGCTGCAGAACAAGATATCATTTTAATGGATGAGCCATTTGGAGCGCTTGACCCATTAACGAGAGATACACTGCAAGTTATGGTTAAAGAATTGCAAGAAGAATTAGGAAAGACCTTTGTCTTTGTAACGCATGATATGGACGAAGCGCTGAAGTTAGCGACTCGTATTGTTATTATGAGTAAAGGTGAAATAGTGCAAGTCGGAACGCCAGATGAGATTTTAAGTAATCCAGCGAATGAGTTCGTTGCTCAATTTATTGGTCAAGACCGCTTAATTCAAGCTCAACAAGATACAACTAAAGTTGGCGAGATTATGAGTAAGCGCCACGTTGCAATGATTGAAGATAAGTCACTGATGGATGCTTTAGAATTAATGAAAGAGCAATCCGTGGATACACTTCTAATTACTGATGAGAATAACGTGTTAAAAGGTTTTGTTGATATCCATATGATCCAAAGACATTTTAATACAGCAATTAACTTAGCGGATATTACGAGTTCAGATATGTTCTCACTTAGAGAAGATGCTTTAGTACGTGAATCCGTTGATTTAATCTTAAAACGAGGATACTCATATGTGCCAATTGTGAATGAGGTAGGTCACCTTAAAGGAATTGTTACACGAGCTACTTTCGTTAACATTATTTATGATGCGATTTGGGGAGAGTACGAATCACTTTCTGATGTAGCACCTGAGAATGCTATTGAAAAAGATGATGATATCGAAGGAGACGGTATTGTTATTCCGCCAGCTTTCAATGAAGAAGATGGTGAACGTGTGCTATGATAACATTTTTACAAGAAAATGGGAGTCAGTTAGTCACGCTTATGTTTGAACATTTGTATATTTCTTTTATTTCTTTATTACTAGGGATCATTGTGGCTGTACCTTTAGGTATCTTAATTACTCGAACACCTAAAGCAGCGAACTTCATCATTGGTGTTGCAAGTATCTTTCAAACGGTGCCGACATTAGCACTGCTTGCTCTGATGATTCCACTCATTGGGATTGGGCGTTTTCCAGCAATTATCGCCCTGTTTATCTATTCATTGTTACCAATATTACGTAATACGTATATTGGAATGAATGATGTAAGTCCAACAGCCAAAGATGCGGCTAAAGGAATGGGAATGACTGCTTTTCAATCAATTATGAAGGTTGAGTTACCCTTAGCAATGCCTGTGATAATGGCTGGTATTCGCTTATCAGCCGTATATGTTATTGCTTGGACATCTTTAGCATCTTATATTGGTGCAGGTGGTTTAGGGGACTTTATCTTAAGTGGTATTTCTCTGTATCAATCAGATTTAATCTTTGCTGGAACAATCCCTGTGACAATTATGGCACTTTTAGCAGATTATCTTCTCGGTAAAGTAGAAGTTTACTTTACACCTGAAGTATCTGCAGCCAAGTAGGGGGGATTCATATGATAAAGAATAGAATACATAAAGTGATTGTATTAGCTCTATCAGTCTTTTTCCTTGCGGGATGTGCTTTGCCAGGTCTTGGTGGAGGAATTGGTGGAGAAACAATCAGAGTAGCGGGATTGAATTCAACGGAAGGTCAAATTATTTCTTCAATGGTCCAACAATTAATTGAAGAAGAAACAGATTATAGTGTTGAGTTAATTAGTAATTTAGGTACCGGTATTGTAGGACATCAAGCTTTAGTAAATGGGGACGCTGATATACTATCACCAACGTATACTGGGACAGATATTGTAGCTATTTTCGATGAAACAGCATCTTATGATGCGGATACTACGATGGCTTACTTACAAGAAAGATTCGCGGAAGATTTTGAACATAAATATTATGACACCATGGGCTTTGAAAATACATATGCTTTTATGGTAACAGAAGAATTAGCTGAGAGCGAAGGGTTAGAAACAGTGAGTGATCTGGAAGAACTTTCAGGTGAACTAAGAGCTGGTTTTGACCAAACTTGGCTAATTCGTGAAGGTGACGGGTACCCAGCTTTCCAAGAGGCATATGGCTTCTCTTTTGGTGAGACATTCCCAATGCAAATTGGATTGGTATATGATGCTGTATCTTCGGGTGACATGGACGTTGTCTTAGGTTACTCGACGGACGGGCGTGTTTTAAGTAATAACTTAGTTGTATTAGAAGATGATCTAGGTTTCTTCCCGCCTTATGAGGGATCAGTTCGCTCGACCTTTGAGATCTTAGAAGAGTATCCTGATTTGGATCCACTCCTACAAAGACTCGTTGGTAAGATAGATACAGAATTGATGCAACAATTAAACTTTGAAGCAGATGATAATCTTCTTGAGCCATCAGTTGTTGCACAACAGTTTTTAGAAGAGAATAATTACTTTAGAGAGGAGCAGCCATAATGGATAGTATGAATTTATTTGAACAGTTTATCTACTATTTCTCGATGAACGGATCATATGTACTTGGACAATTTTGGCGTCATTTCTTAATCTCTATTTATGGAGTAATATTCGCTTCAATTGTTGGAATTCCGATTGGAATTTGGATTGCACACAATAGAAAGATGAGTACGTGGGTTATTGGTGTGGCGAATGTATTACAAACCATTCCGTCACTAGCAATGATGTCAATTATAATGTTAGCGGTTGGTTTAGGAGTAAACACAGTTATTGTAACGATCTTCCTATATTCACTACTTCCAATTATCAAGAATACGTATACAGGTATGATTACACTGGATGCAGATGTTCTAGATGCAGCGAAGGGTATTGGAATGACAAGATGGCAACGTCTTAAAGATGTTGAATTACCACTTTCTATGTCAGTTATTATGGCCGGTATTCGTAACGCTCTTGTAGTGGGAATTGGTATTACAGCGATTGGTGCTTTCATTGGTGCCGGTGGTTTAGGTGATATTATTATTCGCGGGACTAATGCAACTGACGGTGGAGCCATCATTCTTGCTGGAGCAATCCCAACGGCATTAATGGCTATATTAACTGACGTCATTCTTGGTTGGATTGAACGTCGTTTCTATAATCGTGTCGGATAAATAAAAAAAGTAAAAAAATCCCTTTACAAGCTTCTTATTTTAGGTATAATGTTACAAGTGGCCATTGGGCCCCGAATTAACTATAATCCGCTAAGTAGAATGACTATTTAAGATTATTTGTTGGAAGGAGAAAGATAAAATGAGTATTAATCCAATTATTGCAAAAATTACTTCAGCTCAATTACGTAACGACATTCCTGATTTCCGTCCTGGAGATACAGTACGTGTTCATGCGTTAATCGTTGAGGGAGAACGTGAACGTGTTCAACTTTTTGAAGGATTAGTTATTAAACGTCGTGGACAAGGCATCTCTGAAACTTACACAGTTCGTAAGATTTCTAACGGTGTTGGTGTTGAACGTACATTCCCTGTACATACACCTCGCGTACAAAAAATCGAAGTACTACGTCAAGGTAAAGTACGTCGTGCTAAATTATACTATATCCGTAAATTATCTGGTAAAGCAGCTCGTATTCAAGAGCGCGTTAGATAACATTTCTGCTAAGAATGGCTTTAATAAGCTTTTCTTAGCTTTTTTATTTGTTCATTTTTGTTCTGTATTTCATTAAAATTGTACTTAAGAGGTAGAAACATTATTTTAAAAAGAAAAGAGCCCTCGAAGGATAAAGTCCATATAATTGTGTAAAAGATAAAAGGCCATGTAACAGCCCTTTTGCGGTACAATGTTTTTA
>NZ_JBHSHQ010000042.1:0-64248 GCF_042652985.1 Ruoffia tabacinasalis
TTAAGTTTGATCAATGAGAGACTGGTGAAACATTGTATAGTATTTTACACAGGATTATGGACTTGACTAAAATCACCCACAAACAAACATAAATTAAGTTAATTGAGATGAATTAAACCAACTGAAACTTTTGCCTAGTAAGAAAGAAATTATAGGAGTAATTTAATGAAACAATATAATCCAACGTCTCAAAGTGAACCAGAATATGATTACAATTATTTAACTACAATTATAAATCAAATTAGTCATGATTCAGTCTTTGTTGAAAGGAACTATTATCCTGGAAAACTCGGCGCTATATATAGTAGAGAAAAAACAGAGTTCAAATTATGGGCTCCAACTGCATCACAAGTTGAAATATTAATTTATGATGGTCATTATGGTGTGTTAAAAGAAAATATTGTAATGACGCGGTCAAATGACGACAAGATATTTATCCATACAATTGAAGGAGATAACCATGGGTTAACATATCGTTACCGCTTAACGTTTTTTGATGGACGAGTCAATACGTCAAATGATCCATATGCGAGAGCTGTGACTGTCAATGGCCAACGCTCAGTTGTTGTTGATTTGGACAAAACGAATCCAGATAACTGGGGAGAAAGAGTGCCCGAGATGGATGATATTAGTAAAACAGTGATTTATGAACTGCATTTACGTGACTTTACAGTTGATTCAAACAGTGGTGTCACTCACAAAGGAAAATTTCTTGGAGCCATTGAAGAGAGTGCAAAGAATCCTAACGGTTCACCAACTGGTATCGACTATTTAAAAGAATTAGGTGTGACTCATGTGGAGTTTTTACCTTTATTTGATTACCAAACCGTAGATGAGACCGTCGAAAAGCCACGCGAATATAATTGGGGTTACGACCCACAAAATTATGGTGCACCAGAGGGATCTTATTCAACAAATCCTTATGACCCATTTACGCGAATAAAAGAAATGAAACAAATGATACAAGCCTTTCATGATGCGGGCTTGCGAGTGATTATGGACGTTGTTTATAATCACGTTTATGAAGTGGACGACCATAGTTTCCACCTCACTGTACCGGGTTACTTCTTCCGATATAATGACGTTGGACAGTTTACGAATGGAACGGGTGTCGGAAACGATACAGCTTCAGAACGTTATATGATGCGCAAGTACATTGTTGACAGTGTATCTTATTGGGCTAAAGAATATCAAATCGATGGTTTCCGCTTTGATTTAATGGGAATCCATGACACAACCACTATGAATACCGTGCGAAAAGCGTTGGATGAAATTGATCCAAGTATCTTACTTTTTGGTGAGGGCTGGGATTTATATACACCCTTAAGTGAAAATATGGTAGCCAATCATAATAATGCAGTATTGATGCCAAGAGTCGGCCAATTTAATGATGGACTACGAGAAGCATTAAAAGGAAATGACTTTGAAGCAACAGCTCGAGGCTTTATTAATGGAGCTTGGCATATGGAACAACAAGTCGCTCAAAATGTCTTGGCAGGTGTTGATTTTGGTTCATACAACGATCCTCAACAATTGATTCAATACGTTGAAGCGCATGACAACTTTACCTTGTATGATAAATTAAGAGCAGCAGATCCAGATTTAGATGAGAATACCATTACGAAACGCCATGAATTAGCGACGACAATTATTCTGTTATCACAAGGAATACCTTTCATTCATGCGGGTCAAGAATTTCTTAGAACAAAAAAAGGCGTCCGAGATAGTTATAATAAACCAGATGAAATTAACAAACTTGAGTGGTTAAGACAAGATGCGTATCGTGAGTCAGTCGAGTTAGTTAAAAACCTTATTAAATTAAGAAATCAAGAACCTTTATTCCATTTATCAACTTATGAAGAGATTAAAGAAAGAATTGAAGTAACTAGAGCAGATTACCAAATTGTTCAATTAACTTATAAAGGAGACGGCTATAAGCTGTTTGTAACCTTTAATGCTCAAGGGAATATGTTAAATGTTCCAGTTAAAAAAGGTGAGTACATTAAAAAAGTGACTAATCGTCGTGTTTATCTTGAAGATGACAATTTAACAGGGGAAATTGATAATATACTTATCGATTCTTACACCACTTTAGTCTTAAAGAAATTCGACTAATCACTCATTTATAGATCAGACCACTACATTTGTTAGATGTATCTTTACAAATATAGTGGTTTTTTTGTGCAGTTTTTAAGACTCATGAAGAATATGTAACCTAAGTTGTTATATCGTTTTACCCTAGAATGTTCGTGTTTTTAAAAGAGATTAAATTGAAAGCGTAAGTAAAAGTGTTTTTTTTGGAAAAATTATTACGATTCATTCTGCTACTATGGTATATTTTAAGTATAGATAAACATATTTTATGTGGCAGTGGATAAAGATAATTACCAGTCGTTATATTTCTATATTAGAATTATGAGCGAAGTCATTAAGAAAAGTGTTTGAAAGCTATTAAAGAAAGGGGTAAGATGATGCGATTCAATGATAGAGAAGAAGCAGCAAAGCAATTAACAGAAAAGATAAAGGTGGACGAGCTAAAAAATACAATTGTATTGGCAATGCCACGTGGTGGAGTACCATTAGGACTGACAATAGCCGATGAATTTAATATTCCTTTAGATGTCATCTTAGCCAAAAAGATAGGTCATCCGATGAATTCAGAATTTGCGATTGGAGCGATGGCAGAAGGTGGCGAACCACTAATGACTGACGATATTCACGTGAGTTCGACTTGGTTAGAGAAGCGAGTGAAACAAATTACGGACGAGATTGATCGTCGTCGAGCGATTTATAGCGAAGTGATTGAGAAACAATCATTGACCGACAAACATGTTATCCTAGTTGACGATGGAATTGCGACTGGGCATACAATGTTTGCGGCAATCGAGTCTGTCTGCTCTAAAAAACCACTAAGTATTAGTGTGGCAGTTCCAATTATTCCAGAAGACACTTTCAAAGCTCTTGAAAAAGTCGTTGATAATATTTACTACGTACAAATTCCGGAAGCATTTTTAGGCTCAGTTAGCGCCTATTATGAAAACTTCCCGCAATTAGATGACTACAAAGTCCAACAATTATTAGGCAATCAATCTATTTAATTAATAAAGCATCCCTTTCTAAATATAGATTGGGATGCTTTTGTTTGCAAACATTCTAATACGTGTTAGATTAAGGTGGAGCAGATTTAATAAATATAAAGGGCGGTATAAAATTTGGAAGATAAGACAGTTCAGTTATTTAAAGACGCAATGGCAAATTACCCCTCAGGCGTTGTGATTGTTACGACGATGAACGATGAAGGACGCCCTGTGGGCATTGCTGCTAACTCTTTTACATCACTTTCGATAGACCCGTTATTAGTGTTATGGTCCATCGGTAATAAGTCATCATCTTATGACATATTCAATCATAGCAAGCAATTTGCGGTTCATTTATTAGCTGGAAACCAACCAGAACTTGTAAATGTGTTCTCACGCAAAGATATTGATCGCTTCGCGCAGATTGAGTGGAGTTACTCAGAAAGCGGCTTACCTATTATTGAAGGCGCTTATGCGACATTTGAATGCGATACCTTTGAAACAATGGTGGCGGGCGACCATGCGATTATTACCGGAAGCGTCAAGCACATCACGACAAATATCCAAAATCCATTGCTATATCACCAAAGAAGAGTCGGACCGTTACCACTCACATTTCATGAAAATATATAGATAGACACCTCGAGTTACTTAAACGTTTCTCGAGTTTTTTGTCGACCTCTGAATTAATTGACTGAAATTAAATAGATTTAAAATGTTGGTAATACTATATTGTTAAGGTTATCAGCTTAAATAAATAAAAAACATTTTGACAAATGGCCTTCTATAAGATAAAGTAATATAGCTTTTAGAAAATAATTAAAAGGAGTATAAACATATAGGATAGCGCCAGGCCTTAAATATAAGGTGACGAGGATTGAACTTATCGAGTTTTCGGCGGATGGTTCAAGGCAGTGTAATCTTTAAAGTTAATAAAAACCAATGTGTAAATGTTGGTACAGAGATTAACTTACACACCTAAAAGCAAAATAATTAGGTGAAAAGAGGAAATAAATCAATGTGTGGAATTGTAGGATTTATTGGAGAAGGTAACGTACAAGAAGTTTTAATTGGTGGTTTAGAAAAATTAGAATACCGTGGATATGATTCAGCAGGAATTTTTGTTGTTGATATAGAAGCCAATGGGCATCTATTTAAAGAAGAAGGTCGCATTGCGAAATTAAAAAGCGAAGTCGACTTTGATTTACAATCCGTTGTTGGAATTGGGCATACACGTTGGGCGACTCATGGACCGGCAGCAACGTATAACGCTCATCCACATCGCTCAGCCAACCAACGATTTGTGCTGGTTCATAACGGTGTTATTGAGAATTACAAAGAGATTAAGGAAGAATATTTACAAGGTGTTGAATTATCGTCTGATACAGATACTGAAGTGGCGGTTGCTTTAATTGAGTATTTTGTAGAAGCGGAAGAATTATCAACGAAAGAAGCCTTTAAAAAAGCTTTATCAGTGATTAAAGGGTCATATGCTTTCGGTTTGGTAGATCAATTAGATCCTAACGTTCTTTATGCTGCTAAAAATAAAAGTCCTTTATTGATTGGTAAAGGTGATGGCTTCAATGTCATCGTCTCTGATGCGATGGCAGCCATTGAACATACAAATGAGTATATCGAAATTAAAGATAATGAAATGATCACAATTACTCAAGATAACGTAATCATCGAAGACGTTGATGGTAATGTTATTGAGCGCGAGTCATATATTGCCGAATTAGATGCCAATGATTTAGAAAAAGGAGCCTATCCTTTCTATATGATTAAAGAAATCGATGAACAACCTGCAGTATTACGCCGTTTGGTTCAAGAATATCAAAATGACCAGCATGAGTTTGAAATCGATTCAGATTTAACAGACGACTTATTAAATAGTGAACGTGTGTATGTTATCGCTGCAGGGACAAGTTATAATGCGGGTTGGGCAAGTAAAGCCATCATGGAAAAAGTAGCTAAAATCCCAACTGAAGTACATTTAGCCAGTGAATTTGCTTATGATATTCCATTACTAAGCGAAAAACCATTCTTTATTTTCTTAACTCAAAGTGGTGAGACAGCAGATAGTCGCCAAGCTTTGGTAAAAGTGAATGAATTAGGTCATCCATCATTAACAATTACAAATGTTAAAGGGTCTACTTTATCACGTGAAGCGAGTCATACTTTATTACTTCATGCTGGTCCGGAAATTGCGGTCGCTTCAACAAAAGCTTATACTGCTCAAATTACAGTAATGGCAATTTTAGCGGATGCGCTTCGTGCATTAAAATCCGAAGAAGCAGGGTTTGACATGGCTAAAGAAATTGGTCTAGCAGCTTCAGCTATGGAATCAATCTTATCAGAACGTGATGATATTAAAACTTGGGTTGACTCAAACTTAATGGAAACACGCAACGCTTTCTATATTGGACGTACTGCAGATTATTACGTAGCGATGGAAGCGGCTTTGAAATTAAAAGAAATTTCTTATATCCAAACTGAAGCGTTTGCCTCAGGAGAATTAAAACATGGAACCATTGCTTTAATCGAAGAGGGTACACCAGTCATCGCTTTGATTAGTGGCGAATTAACTTCAGCTCATACACGTGGTAATATTGAAGAAGTAAAAGCTCGTGGAGCAAATACGATGGTTATTTCAACACATGCGTTATCTAGAGAAGATGACCAATTCATTGTTTCTAACTTGAACGAGTTGTTGGCACCACTAGCTATGGTGGTTGTAACACAAATGATTGCTTATTATACAGCCTTAGGACGCGGTCTAGATGTGGATAAACCACGTAACCTTGCTAAAAGTGTAACCGTTGAATAAGACTCATTTATTTAAATAAAACTTAATAAACATTGCTAAACCCCAGTATAATAGGTACAATAAGAGGCAGTGTGTAAAATATTATATTGTACTGGAGATATGGAATTGGAAAAAGAAAAAAATGTTTTATTTAGTGAGATTACTGCAAACCCAGCACCTTTAGGGTTAATGGGCTTTGGTATGACAACAATACTGTTGAATATTCATAATGCAGGATTCTTTCCACTAGATTCAATGATCTTAGCTATGGGAATTTTTTACGGTGGTATGGCACAAGTTGTTGCGGGTATTATGGAATTCAAGAAAAATAATACGTTCGGAACGACAGCATTCACTTCATACGGATTCTTTTGGATGGCATTAGCAGCGCTGAATATCCTTCCAGAAATGGGATATGGAGAAGCGGCTAATTCACTTTCAATGGCGGCATTTTTATTTATGTGGGGCTTCTTCACATTGTTTATGTTCATCGCTACTTTACGCATTTCAAAAGCCTTACAAGTAGTTTTTGGAACATTAACACTTTTATTCTTCTTATTGGCAATTGGTAACTTTACTGGATCGACTTTAATATTAACAATTGCAGGATATGAAGGAATTATTTGTGGATTTACTGCAATTTATGCAGCGATGGCACAGGTAATTAATGAAACATATGGAAAAGTCGTATTACCAATTGGCGAAGTACAATAAGTAATTAAGTTTATAATTAGCCTACTTTTAATCAGTAATATTCTGATTAAAGGTAGGCTTTTTTTGTACTATTTTGAACAATATAATATAAGGGTTTTTACTCGACATCCCCATTCATTCATTATACACTTTGAACAGATAGTCCCTTTGTCAATTTTAAAGGAGCATATTGTAATGAGACAATTAATTTCAGCTCTATGGTTTGATAAGGAAGCAGAAGAGGCAGTCAATTTTTATACGTCGATATTTGAAAATTCAAGGATTATACGTAGAGAAACTTTTAAAGATACACCCATTGGTGATTGTGAATCCATTGATTTTGAATTGGAAAATTTATCATTTGAAGCATTTAATGGTGGTGAACGCGCTGACTTTAACTCATCAATATCGATCATGGTTTCGATGGCAACAGATAAAGAAGTGGATGCTTTATATGCGAAGTTATCCGTCGGTGGTGTTGATTTAATGCCACTAGATAGCTATCCCTTCAGTGAACGCTATGCTTGGGTTCAAGACAAGTACGGTGTGACATGGCAAATTATGGTCGATGAAAATAGTGCGGTAAAGCAAAAGCTCAAGTTAAATTTATTATTTAGTGGTGAGAGCTGTGGTAAAGCAGAAGCAGCTTTAAATTATTATCATGAGGTTTTTAATCAATCAGAAATCGAAGCGATATCTCATTATAGTGAAGGTGAAGCCGAAGATAGCCGCGCAAAAGTGAATTATAGTGAATTGTCTATTAATGGTCAAAAGTTAACTCTGATGGATCATGGATTGGGCGGCGACTTTAATTTTAATGAAGCTTATTCATTAATGATTCTGTGCGGTTCACAAGCTGAAATCGATTATTACTGGGATAAATTATCTCATGATCCAGACTTTGAACAGTGTGGTTGGTTGAAAGACCAATTTGGTGTCCATTGGCAAATCATGCCCGTGAGACTTTATGAACTGATGAAAAATGGTTCTGAAGAAGAGCAGAAGCGGGTCACACAAGCGATGTTAAATATGAAAAAACTCGATATCGAAGCATTAGAAAATGCAATATATGAGTTGAGTTAAGAAAAAAAGGCGATCTCCCAAAATGGGAAATCGCCTTTTAATTTGGTTAATTATTCACCGCTTACAGTCACGCGTACTTCGTCATCAATATATTCTTTTTCGCCTGGTGTACCTTCAATCGAACCAAATGGCATTTGAGCAACCATTTCGTATGAAGCAGGTAAGTCAAACAGTTCTTTAACTGATTTATCAAAGCCTTGTTCAAAGCCAATATTCATATGTTGTAAGCTAGCTCCTAAGTTTAATTCAGCTAAGGCTAACCACATTGAGAATTGCATATTCGCATCATTATGATGCTTATATGTTTCAGCACGAACCCCTTCACCTAATCCTTCTTTAACTGCATCATGATCTTCGAAGAATAAGATTGTACCCACTGCGCCTTTAGCACCTTCCATAACTCCTGAGAACATATCCCACATAGCACCTTGCATAACATCTTTTTGAACATCTAAGATATGGTCCCAGAATTTAACGTTATCTTCACCAAATAATACAACTAGACGAGTTGTTTGGCTGTTACTTGCAGACGGAATTTCTCTTGCTACTTCACGAATGCGACTAACAATTTCCTCTTTTGTTAAATCTGTGTTGTTTCCAAGACCGTATACTGAACGACGTTTTTTAACTAAATCTGTAAATTGAGACATATATTAAAACTCCTTTCGATATAAAATATTTATTTTTTTACCACTTGAATCAAAGGTATCAATATTTGGATGACAAGTCAAAATATTTAACTCGAATTCGATATAAATACCAAAAGTGGTTTATTATAGCTGTTTTGTTAACTTTAGTTCATACGTATCTAAATTTCAGAACTTACGTATAATTTTTTGAATTCATTTTTTAGTATTATAATGAATGTATAATATTATAATTAAACAAAAAATACTCCCGTGAGGGAGTATTTCATTGCTATAAATTATTTAGGTTGGAAGTATAGAACAAAACTTCCTTTAAAGTAGTTCACATAATAATTTACGTGTTCATTATAATCAAAATTCTCTTCAGCATAAGTTACCGCACTGTTAACTGTTGGGAAATATTTTTCTACTAAAGTCATCCCAGACATGTAAGCTAAGTCACCAGGTTCGGGTGCAACAAATTCAGGTGTTTCCGGGACTTCCTCAGAACCATCTGGGATGAGTAATACGTCCCCAATTTGTAAGTTGTTGTTAGTTAAATCATTGGCATCTTTAATGGCTTCAACGGTTGTTCCAAATTGTTGTGCAATTTTATATAAGTAATCGCCCGCTTGAACAGTATAGTAAGTTTCAGACGGTGTTTCTTCGTCATCATCGTCCTCTTCAGATCCGTCAGGGATAAGTAAGACATCGCCAATTTGTAAGTTATTATTAGTTAAATCATTGGCATCTTTAATGGCTTCAACGGTTGTTCCAAATTGTTGTGCAATTTTATATAAGTAATCGCCCGCTTGAACAGTATAGTAAGTTTCAGAGGGTGTTTCTTCGTCGTCATCGTCCTCTTCAGATCCGTCAGGGATAAGTAAGACATCGCCAATTTGTAAGTTGTTGTTAGTTAAATCATTGGCATCTTTAATGGCTTCTACAGTTGTTTCGAATTGCTGTGCGATTTTGTATAAGTAGTCTCCTGCTTGAACAGTATAGTAAGTTTCAGAGGGTGTTTCTTCGTCGTCATCGTCCTCTTCAGATCCGTCAGGGATAAGTAAGACATCGCCAATTTGTAAGTTGTTGTTAGTTAAATCGTTTGCTTCTTTAATGGCTTCAACGGTTGTTCCAAAATGTTGTGCGATTTTGTATAAGTAATCTCCTGCTTGAACAGTATAGTAAGTTTCAGACGGCGTTTCTTCGTCGTCATCTTCTTCAGAACCGTCAGGGATAAGTAATACGTCCCCAATTTGTAGGTTGTTGTTAGTTAAATCGTTCGCATCTTTAATCGCTTCGACAGTCGTTCCGAATTGTTGCGCGATTTTGTATAAGTAATCTCCTGCTTGAACTGTGTAATAAGTTTCAGACGGCGTTTCTTCTTCGTCATCTTCCTCAGAACCGTCTGGGATAAGTAAGACGTCCCCAATTTGTAGGTTATTGTTAGTTAAATCGTTCGCGTCTTTAATCGCTTCTATTGTTGTCCCGAATTGTTGTGCGATTTTGTATAAGTAATCTCCTGCTTGAACTGTGTAGTAAGTCTCAGACGGCGTTTCTTCGTTACTATCGTCGTCATCTTCTTCAGCAGAATCAGAAGGTATGAATAAGACATCACCGATTTGAAGGTTATTACTTACAAGGTTATTAGCTTCTATTAAATCTTCAGTTGTGATTCCAAAGCGATTTGCAATTTTATATAAGTAATCTCCTGGTTTAACTACATAATAATGACCATTTTCCGAAGTAGGTTGAACGGTTTGTGTTTCGTCTACCGTAGTATCAATCTCTTCATTAGTCGTTTCGTCAGTGATTTCAGAAGAAGTTTCTTCTTCTGGAGTTTCCTCATTAGGAGATTGAACAATTAATTGATCTCCGATTTGTAAATCATTTGATGATAAATTATTCCATTCAATCAATTCATCTACTGTCACATCGTATTGAGGAGCAATATTATATAAATACTCCCCAGCTTCAACTGTATGAGTTGTTTGTTGAGCCTGAACATTCAGCGGGGCAACGCCTAATACTGCTACTACCGCCAATGCACTCATTGACGATGTTAAAATTTTTCTTTGTAATTCCATTCTATTGCTCCTTTTCTTAAATTGTATTGTTACATAAATATTACACAACCGTTACATTCATGTTAACTATAATACAGGATAATGTCAATGGATAACCTTGAAAACTCTTACATTTTTCTTAAACTTCTTAAATAATTCATAAATATTAACCGATCATAGAATTTTAGATGAATTTGAATGGGGAAAGAGGGGGCGGGATTCCAATTTCCCCTGTCACAGAATGACGCGTCCCGTTAGCTGTCTAATTTCCCGTGTCACTCCATGACCCGTCCTGTTAACCGTCTAATCTCCCATGTCACTCCATGACCTGTCCCGTTAACCGTCTAATCTCCCATGTCACTCCATGACCTGTCCCGTTAACCGTCTAATTTCCCTTGTCACTAGATGACCAGTCCCGTTAACCGTCTAATTTCCCGTGTTACTCCATGACGCGTCCTGTTAACCGTCTAATTTCCTATGTCACTAGATGACCAGTCCCGTTAACCGTTTAATTTCCCTTGTCACCAAATGACCTGTCCCGTTAACAAAAAAATCCCCATTGTCATATCATGACAATGGGGAATATTCAAATCCTAGCCTAAAGAACCAACCAACTCTTTTAGTGCTTGAATAATTTCTTCAGGTAAGCTATCTTCAGGATTTTCTTTGTTGTAATTTTGAATGTAGTCTAATCGAACTTGCATTCTGTCTTTTAATAATTTTGTATATTCAGTATCATCGAATGGAACAGGGAACTTATCTAATGGAAGAAACTCGAAACTTTTGATTGGTCCAAAGTTTTCAAACTCTGCTTTACCTTCAACAATTGCTTCGATAACTCCGAGCGAGTCTTCGGGGGTTACTTTTTCACCAAGAAATTCACCAGTATTGATGATATAAGCATCTACGCCGTCTTCGAATAATGACTTAAATTTGTCAAAATCTTCTACTAATGGATATGCCCGGAATGGATTTGCGTAAGGTTCAATAACTAATTGGTCTAAACTATCTGTTGTATTCTCAGCACTTGTTCGTTTTGTAGCTAAAGTACAACCAAATGTTGATGCAAGTAGTGGATCCGTTATTTTAACTAAAGGTGGTAATGCGTCATCTTTCATAATCCAATAGATAGCATTGATTGGATCTTCAATCTTATCAACCCGGTTAGGTGTTGAATATCTGGATTTAACTGTACGGCCATTTCCATTTCGAATATCTTCTGTGACAAGCACACGTTCATTATGTTCATTTAATGTAACCCCAACGTTTTGAACAGTGACAAAATAATCTTGTTCCACATGTCCAGCAGGGTAGTCACTCGTTTTATCAAAGTATGATGGTTCTAAAGCTACAGATGAACCGTCTTCAGTACTAATAATAAACGCATCATCGTGAAGAACTTCTATTTCGTATTTGTCGTCGTGTTTGGCATGAGTTAAAGTAGATTTCCCTGAGCCAGACAGTCCAAAGAAAGAAGCGACATGATTTTCGATGTCTTTTGACTTAAATTTCTTCAAACCACCATGACAAGCCACATAGTTATTACGATGTGCTGATGCCCATGCCAGCGTTAGCGTTCCTTTTTTAATTTCACCAAAGTAGTTCATTCCTAAGATACAGGCAACATTTTGTTTTGCATCAATATATGATAAGCCCAGAGGATAATCAGGATGGGTCCAATCAGGATCAAAGAAAATATAAATATCATTCTCGTCATATTCCTTAGAGTTTTGGTAACGATTCGCGTACGTATCATTTATAATTTGGAAGTTCATTAACCAAGAATACATATTATTACTTTCTTTTTCAGGCATTGTAATGTGAGCGCGCACCATAAAGTCTTCATCTAAACCAACGATACCGGTTGATTTGATAAAGGGTCTGAAGCTCGCATCGTAAATCGCCTCACGAACAATAGGGAAGAGTTCTTTATCTTCCTTTGAATCTAAGCCGAGGATTCGTCGGGCCTGTGCAGTTCTACCTACTGTTTCACCATCATTTACAAGTAAAATATTTGCGTCTTGCGGCAATTCTAATTCCTCAGCATGTTTAACGGTAGCATCTAATACAATTGTTTGCGGTGCATTTTTAGCCAATTCATACGCTTCTTTGACAGAAGTAATTTCTCGTGTATTATTTGAATAAAAGGCAGTTTCAACAGTTGTCTTTAAAGAAGAGAAGTTCGGGTTACTTTTGCGAATAGTTTCAGTCGAGTGATTCCTAATAGTTCCCATAATTACCAACCTTTCAAATTTTATTTAAATAATATTGCTGACATAAAGAAACGTAAAACATTAGAACATTCCTATATAAATATATTATATCCCTGTTCAAGTCTTTTGTTAAGCCTTTTCACTTATTTCAGTCAGAAACACAGCTTAGAAACAGAATTATAAAAAGTTAAAACTATTTTGTTAAAAAGCTTTACATTTACTAGATCCAATGTTATAGTATTAATTGTAGTATTATTAGTTAACAAATTAATTGGCTTTTTATTCATTTTAGATTAAATCCAACAATTTTAAAACGATATATTGCAAATACAACGTGCATAGAGCACACATGGAGGAAATTTTTTATGAATACAGGTACAGTTAAATGGTTTAACGCAGACAAAGGTTTCGGATTTATCGAACGCGAAAATGGTGGAGATGTTTTTGCACATTTCTCAGCTATCCAAGGTGATGGGTTCAAAACTTTAGAAGAAGGACAACAAGTTTCTTTTGATATCGAAGAAGGACAACGTGGAGAGCAAGCGACTAACATCGTTAAACTATAATTCACATTAAAAATTCAGGGCAGCCTAGCAATAGGCTGCTTTTTTATTTTGTAATAATTTCCTAGATTCGACATTATTTGTATTAGAAATATCAAGTGGATTCCCAAGATTCTCGTTATTATATAGATGTGAGGAGGAATAAGATGTTACAGAGTTTTAATGAAATCATGGACTATATTGAATTGCATATTGAAGAAGATTTAAAAATTGACGATCTCGCAAAAAAAGCCGGCTTGTCCGTCTATCATTTAAAGAGAACTTTCTCATTCATTGCAGGCATTTCAATCGGCGAATATATAAAAAATCGAAAGTTTACACTCGCTAATGAACAACTCATCCAAAAGAAAAATGTTACAGATGTAGCACTAAGATTTGGCTATCAAACCGTGGAAGGTTTTTCAAGAGCTTTTCGGGAGTGGAGTGGTTATCTGCCTTCTGAAGTCATTAAGAATAACATTCAACAATCTTATTCTAAACTCTCATTTTATATAGATATTCGAGGAGGAGAAATAATGGAATTTAAAATCGAACATAAAGAAGCATTTAATATTGTTGGTGTTAAGGCGACAGTACCCATTCAATTTGAAGGTGAAAATAACCATATTGCCAATTTAGCCAAGTCCATTACAAAACAACAAAAAGCAGAAATGCACCAACTAAAAGGATTGTATCCAAATCAAGTCGTCAATGCATCATATAATTTTGATGACAAACGATTTGAGGAAAAAGGGGAACTCACTCATATGATTGGCTTTTTAACTACAGAGGAGAATGCCTTTGAAGATTTAGAACAAGTAAATGTTGAAAAACATACATGGGCAATATTTCCAAATAAAGGACCTTTCCCTAAAACATTGCAAGATACATGGGCGAAGATATATTCTGAGTGGTTACCATCATCGAAATTTGAGTTAGTCGAAGCGCCTGAAATTTCGTTTACACAATTTGATCATTCCCAAGATAACGTTTATAGCGAAATTTGGCTTGCAGTTAAAGAAAAATAGAACCACAAAATTCACACATCAATAGCCCCAGTCTTCCAATCAATCAGGAAGGCTGGGGCTTTTTTATATACCAACTATTCATCAACCATTAAATCAAACCCTTGCTTCTCAACAACTTGCAGCAATTTTTGACGCAATGGATTTGGTGTACTTAATTTACGAACTACTTGATCTGTGTATGTGTCAGATCGGCGATTTTTTTCACGAGTGTCATAATAATACGACATCTCTTCATCATAATCTTTCAGTTCAGTAGTTATATCAGCCACATAAGGATATGAATTTTCTCCAACTTTATATTTCAAGTCCATTCTCGGCTTTAATTGAGGATTATCATCAGGATAACCAAATAACATGCCAACCATGGGAAACGTTAGTTCAGGTAGCTCTAAGATATCGATAATTTCTTGCGGGTCATTTAGAATACTCCCTAAGTAAACTGCACCGAGATCGTATGATTCAATAGCATTTGTTAAGTTTTGGGCAGCTAAGTAAGCATCCGCAACACCTTGGAAGAAAATATCCATCGATCGGTAACTCTCACCTTCGTAACCTTTCTCTTCAGCAATTTGCTTCATACGAAAAGTATCTACCACAAAGATTAATAATTCAGGTGCTTCGGCTACATAAGCTTGTTTACAAACTTCAGCAATTTGATTCTTTTTCGCTTGGTCTGTGACGCGAATCACGGAATAAGTTTGCATTCCAGAACTTGTTGCTGTTCGGTTCATAATAGTAAATAAGTTATGTCTTAAGTCGTCATCAACTGGCTTATCTTTAAAGAAGCGCATCGTTCTGTGTTCTAATTGATGACTTGTCGTGTAATTTTGCATATGCTTATGACCTCTTTCTTCTAAACATTGAGATAATTGTAGCATAAATATTTTCATAAGACGTTTGCGAAGCTTAGAAGTCTGCCTTAAGGTTCACATAAATAAGTTTAATAAGTGAGAATGGTTGAAATAATTGATATAAGCGTTTTCATCTAGTAAGATTAAGGCATCAAAAGAATAAGGAGAGTGCCGTTTCATGAAGAAAATTATGAATGATCCGAGTCAAATTGTTGATGAAATGTTAGAGGGTTTAGCATATGCGCACAATGACATTGTAGAAAGATTATCTGGGTTTGATGTTATCACTCGGACTTCTGAGAAAAAGAATCGAGTGGCGGTTGTATCAGGTGGTGGCGCAGGTCATGAGCCATCGCATGCAGGTTTTGTTGGTGAGGGTATGTTATCAGCAGCAGTGAGTGGTCCAGTATTCACTTCCCCAGCACCAGATCAAATTCTAGAAGCAATTAAAGCAGCAGATGAAGGCGCAGGAGTTTTCCTAGTAATCAAAAATTACTCAGGAGACGTTATGAACTTCGAAATGGCACAAGAGTTAGCAGAGATGGAAGATATCGACGTTGAAACAATTATTGTTGACGATGACATCGGTGTAGAAGACTCGCTATATACACAAGGTAAACGTGGGGTAGCGGGAACGGTCTTAGTACATAAAGTGGTTGGATATTTTGCTGATCAAGGAAAATCATTAGCAGAAATCAAAGAAATAGCGGATGCACTTGTACCAAATATTCATACAATTGGTCTCGCTTTAACTGGGGCGACAACACCTGAAGGTGGTAAGCCAAGTTTTAATTTAGCAGACGATGATATTGAATATGGTGTTGGTATACACGGTGAGCCAGGCTATCGTTCTGAAAAACTAAAGCCTTCAAAAGACTTAGCTGAAGAATTAGTCACTAAATTATTAGAATCATTCGAGATTAAAGAGAATGAGTCAATTGGTGTCTTTGTAAACGGTATGGGTGGTACGCCATTAATGGAACAATATGTCTTTATGAATGATGTTCGTGCATTACTCGAAGATAAAAATATTGATGTTCGCTTCAAAAAAGTAGGCGACAATATGACGTCTCTTGAGATGCAAGGACTTTCATTAACATTAATTAAATTCGAAGACGAGAAATGGTTAGAAGCATTAAATGCACCAGCGAAAACAATTGCTTGGAAATAGGAGAGATGGTTGATGGAATTAGAAGTAGTATTAAAGTGGATGGAACTTTTCAATGAAAAAGTTCAAGCAGAAAAAGTTAAATTAACAGAACTAGACACACCTATTGGAGATGCAGACCACGGGAATAATATGTCCCGTGGAATGAAAGCTGTTATGGAAGGCTTGGAAACAGATCAACCAGAAACAGCAGCAGACGCTCTAAAAGTGGTAGCAAAAAATCTTTTGAGTAAAGTCGGAGGCTCTGCGGGTCCTTTATATGGTTCTGCAATTTTAGGTTTAGCTAAAGGTGTGCAAAATGAAGCAGAGTTGGCAGAGTCAATGAATGATGGATTGGAGGCAATAAAAAAACGTGGTAAATCCACTGAAGGCGAAAAGACAATGATTGATACATGGTCACCCGTTGTGAAAGCACTCAAAGAAGGAGCCTTAACTTCTGAAGTGATCCAAGATGCTGTTGAGAACACAAAAGATATGAAAGCAACGAAAGGAAGAGCTTCCTACGTTGGCGAGCGTTCAATTGGACATATTGATCCTGGTGCATACTCTTCAGGATTACTATTTGAAGCATTTATAGAAGCAGGAGGCATAGAATAATGTCGGAATATGGAATTGTCATTATGTCACATTCGAAAGATATAGCTCAAGGAATTCATAACTTATTAGACGAAGTAGCAAAAGATGTCAGTATTACCCATGCTGGTGGAGACGAGGATGGGGCGATTGGAACAACGTTTGATGCTGCTTCAGAGATGATTGAAAAGAATCCAAAAGATAAATTGCTCGCGTTTTTTGATCTTGGAAGTGCAAAGATGAATTTAGAAATGGCAGTCGAAATGTCAGATAAAGAAGTGAAAGTATATGAAGTTCCAGTAGTTGAAGGAGCATATACAGCCGGTGCACTATTACAAGCAGAGGCAGACATAGAAGTAATTGAAGTACAGCTTAATGAGTTAAAAATAAACAAATAAAAAAATGGAGGTAGGCAATTATGGATTTTGTAGGAGAATTATTAGGGACGTTTATATTGGTATTATTAGGTAATGGTGTTGTTGCAGGTAATGTGTTAAAAGGAACTAAGGGCGAAAACACAGGTTGGATTATGATTACACTTGGTTGGGGTCTTGCGGTAACTTTAGGGGTACTTGTGTCAGGTTTCTATAGTCCAGCTCACTTAAACCCAGCAGTTTCGATTGCTTTCGCAGTCTTAGGACAAGTATCTTGGGGTACAGCATTTATGTATATTATTGCTCAAATGATTGGGGCAATGTTAGCGCAAGTCGTTGTTTGGTTACAATATTTACCACATTGGGATATGACACCAGATCCAGAAACTAAATTAGCCGCATTCTCAACAGCACCCGCTGTTCGTGATACAACGTCAAACTTCATTGGTGAAGTTGTTGGTACAGCAGTCCTAGTGATTGGTGTAATGGCAATGGGACCAAATAACTTATCATCAGGTTTTGGACCATTCGTCGTTGGTGCAATTGTAGCTTCCATCGGACTTTCACTTGGTGGAACAACCGGTTATGCGATTAACCCAGCTCGTGACTTAGGGCCACGTATCGTTTATCAATTCTTACCAATGAAAAACAAAGGAAATGCTGACTGGGGCTATGCTTGGATACCAGTATTAGGACCAATCGTTGGTGGTATCGTTGGAGGATTAATTTATAATCTAGTTTTAGCAGGTATTTAATTTTTTGAGACGCTTTGAGTTTAAAAAAGGAGAGAATATGAATGGCTGAAAAATATATTATGTCAATTGACCAAGGAACAACAAGTTCACGAGCAATTATTGTTAACAAAAAAGGTGAAATCGTTGGAAGTGGCCAGGAAGAATTCGAACAAATTTACCCACAAAGTGGTTGGGTAGAGCATGATGCGAATAAGATTTGGAACAATGTACAAGCGGTAATTTCAAAAGCAATTATTGAAAGTGAATTACAACCAGAAGACATTGAAGCCATTGGTATCACAAACCAACGTGAAACAACAGTAATCTGGGATAAAGAAACTGGAAAACCAATCTATAACGCCATTGTATGGCAATCTCGTCAAACCGCACCAATCGCAGATCAATTAATTAAAGATGGACATACAGATATGATCCAAGGTAAAACTGGATTAGTTATCGATGCGTACTTCTCAGCAACTAAAGTTCGTTGGATTCTTGATAAAGTTGATGGCGCACAAGAACGCGCTGAAAACGGCGAATTATTATTCGGAACAATTGATTCATGGTTAGTTTATAAATTAACTGGTGGAGACGTTCACGTCACGGACTATTCAAACGCAGCTCGTACGATGTTATTTAATATTCATGATCTAAAATGGGATGACGAAATCCTAGAATTATTAAATATTCCAGCCTCAATGCTTCCAGAAGTTAAATCAAACTCTGAAGTTTATGGATACACTAAGACATATCATTTCTATGGACAAGAAGTGCCAATCGCAGGGATGGCAGGCGACCAACAAGCAGCCTTATTCGGACAAATGGCCTTTGAACCAGGTATGGTTAAAAATACTTACGGAACAGGTTCATTTATGATTATGAATACGGGTGAAGAAGCTAAAGCTTCTGAGAACAACTTAATTACTACAATTGGTTACGCCATTGATGGTAAAGTGCACTATGCATTAGAAGGATCGATCTTCGTTACTGGAGCAGCGATTCAATGGTTACGTGATGGTCTTGAGTTATTCAAAGAATCACCAGAAACTGAAGAGATGGCATATAAATCAGAAAGTGAAGAAGAAGTATATCTAGTACCAGCATTTACTGGTTTAGGTGCACCGCATTGGAACTCAGCAGCCCGTGGTTCAGTTTACGGCTTAACGCGTGGTACTACTAAAGAAGACTTAGTTAAAGCAACATTACAGTCAATTGCTTACCAATCACGTGACGTATTAGAAACAATGAAGAAAGATACTGGTTTAGAGATAGAGGAATTACGTGTTGATGGTGGGGCAGCAATGAACCAATACTTAATGCAATTCCAATCTGATATTGCGAACGTAAAAGTTGTACGTGCAAAATTATTAGAAACAACTGCTCTAGGTTCAGCTTACTTAGCTGGTTTAGCTGTAGGTTATTGGAAAGACCAAGAAGAACTGAAACAATTAATTGAAGTCGGTGAAACATTCGAACCAGATATGGCAGACGACAAGCGTAAAGCCTTATATGAAGGATGGGAAAATGCAGTAGACGCAACAATCTATTATGCTAAGAAATCTCAAGGAGGAGATGAATAGTGGCAGTTCTATCATATCGCTCAAGATCTGAAGTAATTGAACAGTTACAAGCAGATACATTTGATTTAGTAATCATCGGTGGCGGTATTACTGGAGCTGGACTGGCGGTACAAGCAGCGGCGAGTGGAATGAAAACGGCCTTGCTCGAAATGCAAGATTTTTCCGAAGGAACAAGTAGCCGTTCAACGAAATTAGTACATGGAGGCTTACGTTACTTGAAGCAATTTGATGTAGAAGTTGTATCTGAGACAGTTCAAGAACGTGCAGTTGTTCAAGGTATTGCACCGCACATACCGAAACCAGATCCAATGTTACTACCATTATATGACGAACCAGGCGCATCTTTTTCTCAATTAGAGTTAAAAGTGGCGATGGATTTATATGACCGTTTAGCTGGTGTCGAAGAGACGGACTTTGCGAATAAACTATTATCAAGAGAAGAAGTTATCGAAAGACAACCAAACTTAGCGAAAGAAAATTTAGTTGGTGGCGGTTTTTACTTAGATTATCGTAATAATGATGCACGCTTAGTTATTGAAAATATTAAGCAAGCCAATAAAGATGGTGCAGCGGTCTTAAGTCGTGCAAAAGTGACAGGCTTTAAATATGATGATCAACAAAGAATTCAGTCTGTCGTTGTGGAAGATATCTTGAGTCAAGAATCATTTAAAGTGAAAAGCCAGTTAGTCATTAATGCGACTGGACCGTGGAGTGATACAATTCGAACACTTGATACGGAAGTTGAATCAACACCTCAAATGCGCCCAACTAAAGGGGTTCATTTGGTAGTTGATGCTAAGAAACTACCTGTTAATTCACCCATATACTTTGATAGTGGTGAAGGTGACAAACGAATGGTATTCGTTCTACCAAGAGAAACTAAAACGTATTTTGGAACAACCGATACAGATTATGATGGTGATTTAAAACACCCTCAAGTCAGCTTACATGACGTTGAGTATTTACTTGAGATTGTGAATCGCCGTTTTCCAGAAGCGAAAATTACAATTGATGATATTGAAGCGAGTTGGGCAGGTCTGAGACCGCTCATTTCAGGAAATAGTGGATCGGATTATAATGGTGGGCATAATGGCGCATTATCAGATGAAAGCTTTGATGAATTAGCTTTATTATTTACTGAATATAATGAAGGAAGAGTTCCAAGAGCCGAAGTTGAGAAAGGAATTCGTGACGCGAATCGCAATAATGCAGAGTCTGGAAATGACCCATCCGCCATTTCTCGTGGAAGTGATTTATCTGTCAGTGAGTCTGGACTTCTGACCCTTGCTGGTGGAAAGATAACTGACTACCGTAAAATGGCCGAAGGCGCGATGAAAGTTATAATCGATACTTTGAACAAAAAGGCTGATAAAGAATTTACTTTAATTGATTCTAAAGCGTACCAAGTGTCTGGTGGACATTTTGACAAAACGCGCGTCGATGAATCCATCCAAGAATTTGCCAAATTATACGAAGAAGCTGGTTTGAATTCAGAAGAGGCTGATTACTTAGCAAATCTATACGGTTCAAACGCTGAACGTGTATTACAATATTTAGATCAAGCCAAAGAATATGCAGATAAATTATCATTGCCAGTTAAAGATGCGATGAGTTTACTCTATGCAATTCATGAAGAAGCTAACCTAACAAGTGAAGACTTCTTCTTAAGACGGACAAACTACATGCTCTTTAGAACGGATGAGATGCATCCCTTAGTCGACCCAGTCCAAGCAATCATTACTGAAGAGTTAGAATTAAGTTCAGAAGAAAGTGAAAAACAAGCCAAAGAATTAGAAGAATCAATGAGAGAACATGCACTCGAAGATTTAAAATAGTCAAACTCATACATCCCCTTTGTAAAGATTATAACTCAAGTTAATTATATTTTAATTAACATTTCACTTTACAAAAGGGGATTGTTTTTGTATATTTTATGCAAACGTTTTACTAAATGAAGAAAGGAAGATTGAATGGCAAAACAAAGAAGTATTAACTTAAGAAAATCTGTAATTTACAGTATCTTTGTTAGAAATTTCACTGAAGAAGGTACATTCAAAGCAGTCGTTTCTGAGTTAGATCGAATCAAAGATTTAGGCACAGATATCGTCTGGTTTCTCCCGATGTATCCTATAGGTGAGGAGAGCCGCAAAGGGGAAGATGGCTCACCATATGCGATTAAAGATTACCGCAGTGTCGACCCAAATTACGGTACTATGGAGGACTTTGAAGAATTAATTGAAGAAATCCACAATCGTGGAATGAAAGTTATGATAGATATTGTCTATAATCATACATCGCCTGATTCTATCCTTGCTAACGAACATCCTGACTGGTTTTATAAAACAGCCGAAGGTCATTTTGGAAACCGTGTCGGTGACTGGAGTGACATTGTTGATTTGGATTATCAGCATCCTGATCTATGGAATTACCAAATTGAATCACTAGAACAATGGGTTAAACGTGGTGTAGATGGGTTTAGATGTGATGTGGCACCTTTAGTACCGATTGAGTTTTGGTTACAAGCACGTGAAGCGGTAGAAGAAATTAATTCAGAAGTGATTTGGTTATCAGAATCAGTACACCCAGGTTTTATTCGCGAATTAAGATCAAAAGATATGATTGCACAAAGTGATAGCGAAATTTATCAAGCCTTTGATATGACTTATGATTATGATGTTCATGATCATTTTGAACTATATTTAGAAGGTAAGATTGATATTGAAGCTTATATCGAACGTCTTAAAGTACAAGATTATACATATCCTTGGAATTATGTGAAGATGAGAAACTTAGAAAACCATGACCACTTACGAATTAGACATCGTATCCCAAAAGACAGTGAATTAATGCAATGGACGGCTTTTACCTTTATGCAAAAAGGGTCTTCACTTATTTATAACGGACAAGAAGTATTAGCTGAGATGACACCAAGTTTATTTGATCGTGACCCGATTGACTGGGAGAGTGGGCATGATATCAGCGAGTTTTTAGCTAAGTTAGCCCATGTTCAGAAAGAATTTGTTCCATTAGATGGTTTATATTCACTGGAAGCAGATAATAAGACAAATACAGTGACTTTAAATTATAAAAATGCTCAACAAACTTTTTATGGAGTCTTTAACTTAAAAGACTCAGAAGGACTCATCGATTTCCCAGTCGCAGATGGCGAATATACGAATTTAATTTCAGATGAAAAAGTAACAATTACTGACGGAAAGCTAGATATAGCCAATACGCCACTGGCTTTACTTGTGAATAATTACTAATTATGAAATAAATGTGAATTTTTTATTTGAAAACGCTTGATTAATGCAAACGATTGCGGTATTATAATTGTAGTAATTAAAGCGTTTACACAAACGCAAAAATAGGAGGAAAATCAATGAAATTTGATTGGAAAAAAATTGTTACAGGTGCTACAACTGCGATTCTAGGAGCATCTGTCGCTGCAAGTGTCTTACTACCTGCACAGGAAGTATTAGCACAAGAGGAAACACTAATTATCTCTGCCGCTGGTCATTATGACTATGTTATTGAAAATATCGAAGCTTTTGAAGAAGAGCATGGTGTAAGTGTTGAAGTTTGGGACACTGACATGTTCGAAGTATTAGATGGTTTAGCATTAGATGGACCTGCTGGAACAGGAGCGGACGTAGTTATCGCACCTTATGACCGTATTGGTTCATTAAGTATGCAAGGTTTAATCCAACCTGTGACTCTAAATGAAGACGCAGGCTACGATGAAACGGATCAGCAACAAGTAACAATGGACGGTCAAATTTATGGAGCGCCAACTGTTATTGAAACTTTAGTAATGTTCTATAATACAGAATTACTAGACGCTGCCCCTGAAACATTTGAAGAATTAGAAGCGATTTCTCAAGATGAGCGTTTCGCATTCGAAGGTGAAGAAGGACGTAACGTTGGTTTCTTAACTAACTGGGTTGACTTCTATATGACTTATGGTCTATTAGCTGGTTACGGTGGATATGTATTTGGTGAAGATGGGACAAATACTGAAGACATCGGATTAAATAATGAAGGTGCTATCGAAGCAATTGAATACGCAACAAACTGGTACCAAAACACATGGCCACAAGGTATGTTAGACGTAACAAGTGCAACAGACTTCATTAACCAATCATTCATGGAAGGTAATACTGCTGCAGTAATTACTGGACCTTGGATGGCAAATGATTTCAATAACTCTGGAATTCCTTATGCTACTACAACAATCCCAACATTACCTAATGGTGAAGAATACAAACCATTTGGTGGAGGGAAAGCATGGGCAATCTCAGCCTTTACTGAAAAAACTGAATTAGCACAAGAGTTCTTAAACTGGGTAACTAGTGAAGAGCAACAAACAATTATGTACGAACGCTTAGGCGAAATTCCTGCGAACCAAGTAGCTCGTGAGCAAGCAGCTCAATCAGACAGCGAGTTAACAGCAGCTGTAATTGAAGTATATGAAAACGCAGTACCAATGCCAAATATCCCTCAAATGGCCGAGGTATGGGTAGGAGCTGAAAGTTTAATGTTTGATGCAGCTTCAGGAACTAAAACTGCAGAAGATTCAGCAAATGATGCAGTTGAGTTAATTACGCAAACAATTCAACAAAATTATTAATACTGAAATTAACTAACAATGTCTGGTTGGCCTACGCCAGCCAGATTTTTTAATCATTAGTTTGGGAAGTATTAGAGGAGGCTTTATGATGGAAGTGGAAAAAAAGTCAATTCAAAATGAAAAATTGGTAGCTGCCTTATCGATTATCCCAGGTCTTGGGCAACTTTATAATAAGCAAATTATAAAAGGTATCTTATTTTTAGCTGTAGCTGTTTTATTCGTTTATGAATTAAATGTTTTTGGAATTCAAGCCATATATGATTTAGTAACGCTTGGAACAACACCGATGGAAGATCATTCATTATTTATGATGATTCGAGGAACATTACAAGTATTAGTTACAGTCATATTTTTATTTTTCTACGTATTCAATATTTATGATGCGAAGAAAGTGGCGTCACACTGGAACTCTGGTATTCACGTAAATAAAACTTTCCGTGAACTTTTTAATAATGTATATAAAAATGGATTTCCATATTTATTAATTGTACCGGCATACTTAGCAATGATCTTTGCAATTATATTCCCAGTTCTCGTAACGATATTTATGGCATTCATGGACTACAGTATTATGAATATGCCACCGGCAAAATTATTAAGTTGGGTAGGTTTAGAAAACTTTCTTAATATATTCACTTTAAGTACTTTCCGTGATGCATTCACATCGGTATTCTCTTGGACAATTATTTGGACGCTATGTGCGACTACATTACAAATTGTTTTAGGAGTGTTCACAGCAGTCATTGCTAACCAACCGTTCATTAAAGGTAAACGTATTTTTGGGGTTATTTTCTTATTACCGTGGGCTGTGCCTGCGTTCATTACAATTATGTCATTCTCGAATATGTTTAACGATTCAGTTGGAGCCATTAACACCCAAGTTATTCCGTTTCTAAATAACTTTATCCCATTCTTGGATATCGGACGAATTGCTTGGAAGACAGATCCTTATTGGACCAAAGTTGCAATTATTATGATTCAAGGTTGGTTAGGTTTCCCTTATATTTACGTTATGACGACAAGTATTTTACAAGCGATTCCTGAAGATTTATATGAAGCAGCCAAAATTGATGGCGCTGGAGCTATTAGACGTTTCCGTGACATCACAATGCCAACAGTTTTAGCTGTAGCAGCACCAGTATTCGTTACTCAATATACTGGAAACTTTAATAACTTCTCAATGATCTATCTATTTAATGATGGTGGACCCGGAAGTGCGGGTGGCGGGGCCGGACAGACGGATATCTTAATTTCTTGGATATTCAAGCTGACGACGAATAACTCCCCTCAATATTCACTTGCAGCTGCTTTAACAATCATCGTATCATTTATCGTTATTGGTGTGACGTTGATTGTATTTAAACGGACAAATGCATTTAACATGGAGGATGAATAATTATGAAGAAGAAAGGTTCAGCGAAAACAAAAAGACTCATCAGTCAGATCTTAACGTATCTATTTATGATTGTCTTATCGATTATTATCATTTACCCGCTTTTAGTAACAGCGAGTTCGGCCTTTCAGGCAGGTAACATCACGTCCTTCTCATTAGATTTAAATGCAACATGGACGTTAGATAACTTTAGACGATTATTCGATGAGACGATGTATGGTAGATGGTATGTCAACACATTAATCGTAGCCTTCAGTACAATGATTGTTCAAGTAACCATTGTTACTTTAGCAGGTTACGCATACAGTCGTTACCGTTTTATGGGACGTAAAAATAGTTTAATGATGTTTTTAATTATCCAAATGGTTCCAACAACCGCAGCTTTAACAGCCTTCTTCGTCATGGCTTTCTTATTAGATGCGATTAATGAATTTTGGTTCCTTTCATTCCTTTATATTGGTGGAGGTATTCCAATGAATACTTACTTAATGAAAGGATACTTTGATACAGTACCTTATGACTTAGATGAATCCGCAAAAATTGACGGTGCCGGACATATTAGAACGTTCTGGGAGATTGTAACACCACTGGTTAGACCTATGATCGCCGTTCAAGCTTTATGGGCATTCATGGGACCTTTCGGGGATTACATGTTAGCTAGATTCTTATTAAGAAGTCAAGAATCATATACGGTCGCTGTTGGTTTACAAACTTTTATTAATGACACTCGAAATCAACGTGTCGCACTCTTTGCCGCTGGTGCAATCTTAATTGCGGTTCCAATCTCCATTCTATTCTTTATGTTACAAAAGAACTTTGTATCTGGATTAACGAGTGGTGGTACTAAAGGTTAGATAAGGAAGGATTTTATATGGCGCAAGTATTTCCAATTAATTATTTTATAACTGCTTTCTCTGCAGTTAAAAGCTTTACACAAAGACAGTATTTAAAACACTGGCAAAAGCTAGTTGTCATGATTCTACTCGCTTCATTAATGATGATACCTTTATCATTTCAGTTAGGTAGAACAACTGGCGCAGACCTAACAAACTATGTGCCAGAAGTGATGGATTATATCGACGAATCAGTCGTTCAAGAGTTAAATACACTTGATAATAGCGGAACAGATCTTATGATTACTGAAGAAAAAATCATTAAAGAAAATGATGAACTCATTATTGGCTTAGCACCTTCAACTGAAGCAGCTGAAACATTATTGAGTGATCGAGGAGGTATAATTTATACTTCTGATCAGACCATTTTTGGCGAAGACAGCTCATCTCTATTTTATCAACCTTACACGGGTGATAAAGCAATGAATGAAGTCGAAGATGTGGGGAGTTTAAAAACACTCATGTCACAACAATGGTTTTGGAGTAATCGAACATCAATTGTCTTAACAAATTATATTCAATTGAGTGCACTAATAATAGTGAGTCTACTATTATTAGTATTAGGATCAAGTTTCTTTCTATCCTTTATGCGCAAAAATGATATGTACGATATTAATTCATATTCTGAAGCTTTAACCATCGTCTTAAATTGTTTAGGATTACCAACTTTAATTGCCATGGTCATTGGTTTAATTAGTGGAAACCCAACAACAATGTTGACGGTTCAAGGATTGTTATTTGTTCTTATGTTAATGTGGGTTTATTGGAAGACACACTTTAATGATACTTATGTACAGAATAAATAAAGGATAATTAATGGATTGCTACTACCAAAAAATAAAGGAGCTATACTATAATGGTTAAAATAAATTTAAATAATATTTATAAACAATACCCAGGAAATGATACTTATTCTGTTTCTGACTTTAATTTAGAAATCGATGACAAAGAGTTTATCGTCTTTGTCGGACCATCAGGATGTGGAAAATCAACAACACTTAGAATGATTGCTGGTCTTGAAGACATTACAAAAGGCGAGCTAGTTATCGATGAAGAAGTGATGAATGATGTTGAGCCAAAAGATAGAAACATAGCAATGGTGTTCCAAAACTACGCTCTTTATCCACATATGACTGTATTTGATAATATGGCTTATGGTTTAAAATTACGTAAATATTCAAAAGATGAAATCAAAAAGCGTGTCGATTCAGCAGCTGAAACTTTAGGATTAACAGAGTTCTTAGAACGTAAACCAGCAGCTTTATCTGGTGGACAAAGACAACGTGTGGCACTAGGTCGTGCGATTGTTCGTGACGCAAAAGTGTTCTTGATGGATGAGCCTTTATCAAACTTAGATGCGAAGTTACGTGTTCAAATGCGTACGGAAATCGCTAGATTACATAACACATTAAACACAACAACGATTTACGTTACCCATGACCAAACGGAAGCGATGACTTTAGCAACACGCATTGTCATTATGGACCGTGGGCTTATCCAACAAATTGGTTCACCAAGAGAAGTATATGATCACCCAGTGAACATGTTCGTGGCTGGATTTATGGGGTCACCTGCAATGAACTTCTTTAATGTAACTTATTCAAATGGACGTATCACAGATGGTAAAGAAATTGATGTTGAAGTATACGAACCTGCTCGTCGTCTATTAGAAGAGAAAGGCTACGAAGGAAAAGATGTCGTATTCGGTATTCGTCCAGAAGACATTAATGCAGAGCAAGTGGCACTAGACTTACACTCTGAAGCACGTGTTAACGCTGAAGTTGTAGTGTCTGAGTTAATGGGGTCTGAGACAATGCTTCACTCGAAAGTAGGAGATACAACGTTTGTTGCCCGTGTAGACGCACGTGATACTCATGGACCTGGCGAAACGGTAGAACTTGCTTTCAATATGAATAAAGGTCATTTCTTTGATGTAGACACAGAAGAAGTAATTAAAAAATAAAAGATTTACACTCGTTGAATGAATGATTGACACAATTACAAGTTGTCACCGATACATTCTTTAACGAGTGTTTTGTTATAAATAGATGTAAAATGAAGGCATTTTCAATCGAAAAAATGGTATGATAATCATATAAGTAAATTGAAAAGGGAGGAGTTGAAATACATGACACAATATGTACACGCTAAAAAAATAATTTTAACCGACGAAGTCATTGAAGATGGCTACTTAGCTATAGAAGATGGCAAGTTCAATGGGATAACATTAGAGAAACCAACGGATGGCGACATCTTAGATTATTCTGAAGATACGATTGCACCCGGGCTTGTGGATACACATATCCATGGGTATGTGGGACATGATGTGATGGATAATGATTTCAAAGGGATTCAAGAGATATCAGAAGCACTGCTAGCGTGTGGTGTGACATCATGGCTACCTACGACGTTAACAGCGCCAACAGAGCAGTTAAACGACGTATGCCAAACAATCGGAGACAACTATGAAGATGTGGCAGGCGCAAAGATACGCGGTATTTTTCTAGAAGGACCATTCTTTACTGAAAAGTATAAAGGCGCTCAAAACTTAGCTTATATGAGTGATCCATCGATTGAAAAGTTAAAACATTGGAATGACTTATCGAAAGACTTAGTTAAGAAGATTGCGATTGCACCGGAACGTGATGGAGTAAAAGAATTTATCAAGTTCGCAAACACAATTGGCGTAAAAACAGCCTTAGCTCACAGTGATGCTAGTTATGAAGAAGCGAAAGAAGCCGTGGACGCTGGAGCAAATATATTTGTTCATACTTACAATGCCATGAGTGGACTTCATCATCGTAATCCTGGAATGGTTGGGGCAGCACTAGGCTTAGATAATGTCTTCGCAGAATTAATTAGTGATGGGCATCATGTTCACCCAGGAGCAGCTCAAGTCGTAGTTAAAGCTCGCGGACCTAAAGAAACGGTCCTTGTAACAGATTGTATGCGTGCAGGAGGCTTAGGTGACGGTGAATCAATGTTAGGGGAACTTGAAGTTATAGTAAAAGACGGACAAGCTCGCCTGAAAGATGGTGGGAATCTAGCTGGATCGATTCTTCGCTTAAATGAAAGTGTACGGAATATGTTTGAATGGGGCATTGTGTCTCAAGCAGATGCTTTAAGAATGGCATCATACTCACCAGCTAAGTCAGTCGATATTGATGATGTATGTGGACAAATTAAAGCAGGTTTAGATGCTGACTTTATAATTGTAGGAGAAGACCTAGAATTAAAAGCAACATTTTTAAATGGAGAACTAAAATATAAGCAATAAATATAAAGGTGGATTGTAATGGAAAAGATTAAGATAGGATCTTCACAACTGTCAGCCAGTCAATTAGGCTTAGGCTGTATGAGAATGGCAGATGAATCAAAAGAGAAAGCTGTTGAAGTCATTAATACGGCCTTTGAACAAGGAATTACACTCTTTGATCACGCAGATATTTATGGAAAAGGTCAATCGGAAATATTGTTCGCCCAAGCACTTAAAGATTCAGAAGTTAGACGAGAAGACATTATTCTACAATCTAAAGTAGGTATTCGTGATGGCTACTTTGATTTCTCAAAAGAACATATTTTGAAGGCGACAGACGGTATCTTAGAAAGATTGGATACAGAATACTTAGATATGCTATTACTTCATAGACCCGATACCTTAATGGAGCCAGAAGAAGTGGCAGAAGCATTTGATGTATTATATATGAGTGGTAAAGTGAGATATTTTGGTGTTTCAAACCAAAATCCTGGGCAAATCAAGTTATTACAAAAACACTTGAATCGTCCACTCATTGCGAATCAATTGCAATTTGGACCCGCTCATACACCAATGATTGATGCAGGATTTAATGTGAATATGACGAATGACTTGTCAGTCAATCATGATGGAGGCATTCTTGAGTATTGCCGCTTAAATGATATTACGATTCAACCGTGGTCACCGTTTCAAGTTTCATTGAGTGAAGGATTATTTATTAATCATCCTGACTATGAAGAAATGACTAAGGTGATGAAAAATTTAGCTGAACACTATAACGTTTCACTAGAAGCGATTGTGATTGCCTGGATTAATCGTCATCCAGCTAAAATGCAGACGATTGCTGGATCGATGTCACCTAAACGTATTAAAAATATGAGTGAGGCTTTTTCAATTAATTTGACTAAGCAAGAATGGTATGACGTTTATAAAAGTGGCGGAAGAAAGTTACCCTAAGTGATATTATTTTGTAATAGAGCGCTTTAATCGTATAATTAAAGTGAATAATAATAGGAGGTAAAGAGATATGTTTGATTTTTTTAAGAAGAAAGATAAAAAAGAAGTAGTAAAAGAAGTTAATGTCTATGCAATGTGTGACGGGGAATTTGTCAATATTGAAGATGTACAAGATGAAGTTTTTGCTCAAAAGATGATGGGAGACGGCTTTGCGATTAGACCGAATAATGGTACAATCAGTTCACCCGTAGATGGACAAGTAGACAACATTTTCCCAACAAAACATGCGGTGAGTTTCACAGTCGGTGAATTAGAAATATTACTACATATGGGAATCGACACAGTTTCTCTAGAAGGTAAGCCATTTACCATTCATGTAAATGAGAACACTCAAGTTTCAAAAGGTGACGATATAGCAGACGTTAATTTATCTGAACTCGAAGCAAATGATAAAGATAAAGACATGATTATTGTGTTTACAAACGGCGCAGAAGTGATTGAAAATATCGATGTAAAAGCAAGTGGAACGGTATCTAAAGGTGATTTAGTTGCCACAATCAAATTAAAATAACAAAGAAATAATTAGGAAACGGTTCTAAATTTGTTATATACTGTGCTTTAATAGAGCATGTATATATTAAAAAGAACCGTTTTTTTGATTCTATCAAATTGTTGAGAGGGAGGCGAATGAAGCATGCGCATAGGTTTTATATCCGATTTACATGTTGATAATTTTACTTATGAAGTACAAGATTATTTAGACACCATGTCAGAAATAATTAAGAAGAATACCATAGAGACGCTAGTTATCGGTGGAGATATTACGAATAGTTACAAGACAACAACGGATTTTGTTGAAAAACTACAAAGTCAAACTAATATTCAAGTGTATTTTATTCCTGGCAATCATGATTTATGGGACCGAGCATCAGATAAAGCAGATATAAATACGATGAACATCTATAAACAATACAAAGAACATCCACAATGTCTCATCGAATCACCAATCATGTTGAATAATAATGTTGGTCTAGTTGGTCATACAGCTTGGTACAATTATGTGAAATACAATAAAGAAAAATTTAGCTTAGACAAAATTAAAAAAGGGCGCTATAAAGGTGTAACTTGGCAAGATAAGAAATATATCCAATGGCCAAAAGAAGATCCAGAAATGTCGAAATACTTTGCAGAAATCATCGAAAAAGATATCCAAAAACTACAAGCTGAAAGCTACATTTTAGTCACTCATATGATTACTATTCCAGAATTTACGATGCCATTACCTCATAGAGTATTCGATTTTTTTAATGCTTATATTGCTACAGATGATTTACTATCCTTATATGAAAAGTACCCCATCGAGAAAAGTATTATGGGTCATGTTCATTTTAGAGGAGAAGTTGAAAGGGAAGGAACGCTTTACATAACGAATTCACTGGGTTATGTAAAAGAATGGCGCTCAAAGGATATGCGTAAAGAAATCCAAAATGCTCTATACATATATGATATAAAATGATGTGAAAACCGATTAAAACACACTGAAAGCATTTGCAAAAACGTAAAAAAAGTGTAATATATAATAGAAGACATCAGATGATATGGAGGAAAGAATATGGAAGGGACTGCTAAGTCTTTAATTGAACAAACAAGTGAGTCTATCTTAAACTACATTATTACGAATAACTTATCCACAGGAGATAAACTTCCGAACGAATATAAGTTAGCAGAAGAAGTGAATGTCGGGCGAAGTACATTAAGAGAAGCTGTTCGTACGCTTGTATCACGTAATATTCTTGAAGTCAGACAAGGCTCAGGAACTTATGTTAGTGAGAATACAGGAATCGTTGATGATCCACTGGGATTTAGCTTTGTAAAAGATACACTTAAACTAACAGAAGACTTATTTGAGATTAGGTATCTTCTAGAACCACGTGTTGCTGGTCTGGCAGCGACAAATGCAACTGAAGAACAAATCGAAGAATTAGATAAAATTCGTCTTGAAATTGAAGAAAAAATCGGCGAATTCAGTGATAAACATTTTGAGAAAGATATTGAATTTCACAAGTTAGTATCTGAGATGAGTGGCAACGTAGCTATGTCAAACTTAATTCCGGTGATTAACCAATCAATTTCACTTTATAATGATTATTACACGAGTAACCGAATTAAAGATGAAACGATTGTATCGCATAGGGAGATTGTTGATGCAATTAAAGGTAGGGATCCGATTTTAGCGGAAGATGTGATGCGAATTCATATTGTAACAAACCGCAGAGGTTTATTAAAAAATAAGAAAAAACAACTTGAAAAACACCACTGAATGTAGTGCACCCTTAAAAATGGACTTTAATTGAATATTTTTTAAGCGGCTTGTCACCTATATTGAATAGGTGACAAGCCGTTTAGTTTTGATTTAATACATTCGTGATTGTACCAGTAAATATATGATCTGATTCGTACTTCTAACTCCCCGATACTTTCAATTGTTTCACCGCAGTACATTTCTTGCTTCAATAAACCAAAAAAGTTTTCCACCGGTGCATTATCTAGACAGTTCCCTCCTGAACAAATTCACTTACCAGAATACGAAAAAGCATTACACCCAGAACGTGACGAAGATGATTTCTTACCAGCGTCATTAAACAAAACTTTATTAGACGAATTATTACGTGGTAAAGTTGGATTTAACGGTATTATCGTAACAGATGCTTCACACATGGTAGCGATGACTGCTTCATTACCTCGTCGTGAAATGTTACCAACAGCGATTGAAACTGGATGTGACTTATTCTTCAATGATCCAGACGAAGACTTCCAATGGATGAAAGAAGGACTAGAAAACGGTCTATTAACTGAAGAACGTTTACACGATGCAATTCGTCGTACTTTAGGTCTAAAAGCTAAAATTGGTTTACATAACACTCCACGTGAAGAAATTATGTTACCAAAAGAAGAAGCTCTATCTAGAATCGCGACAGAAGCAAACACTGCAGTTGTTCGTGACGTTGCAGATAAAGCAATCACTTTAGTTAAAGATAAACAAAAAGATTTATTCCCAGTAACACCAGAACGTTACAAACGTATCTTATTAGTACCAGTTTCAGGTATTAAAGGTGGATTCGGTGCTATGATCGCTGGTAATAAACCAAAAGCACATGACCACTTGAAAGCATTATTAGAAGAACGTGGACATGAAGTATCAATTTGGGAATCAACTGAAGAGAAAATCATGAAGTTACCCGAAGAAGAACGTGGAGCAGCTATTGCGAACGTTTATGCTCAAAAACAACCAATTGCTAACTTAACTGAAAATTATGATTTAATCATTAACGTAGGTGATGTTAACAGTGGTGGTACTATCCAACGTACTATTTGGCCAGCATCTAAAGGTACTCCAGATAGCCCATTCTATGTACATGAAATTCCAACTATCTATGTTTCAGTGCAAAATCCATTCGATTTAGCTGACGTTCCACAAGTAGGTACTTACATTAATACTTACGATGGTATGTTAGTAACAATGGAAGAACTAGTTAAGAAATTAGCTGGCGAATCTGAATTCCAAGGTGTAAGCTCAGTGGATCCATTCTGTGGTTTATGGGATACAAAACTTTGGAGAGATAGAAAATAATATAATTAAAACATTCAAAATCTCCGAATCCAGCAAGCATCTCCCCCGGTGCTTGCTGGATTTTTTTGTCTGAAATATTTCTTAAATGACCTTTATTCTAGGTTATGTTAAGATATGATATGAAAGAAAACAAGAATACGTCTATATAAAACAAGGAGGACAATGATAATGGCTAAAGTAGAAAGTTTTTCGTTAGATCATAACAAAGTAATAGCACCTTATGTAAGGTTAGCGGGTAAAGAAGAGCATGAAAAGGGAGCAGTAATTGAGAAGTATGATTTAAGATTTCTACAACCTAACAAAGATGCTTTACCAACAAGTGCTGTTCATACATTAGAGCACTTCTTAGCAATTCATATGCGTGTTGAAATCGAAGGTCTTATCGATATCTCGCCAATGGGTTGCCGTACTGGTTTCTACATGGTTGCTTGGAATGATCACAGTCCAGAAGAGATTGCAGAAGCATTAAAGAAAGTCTTAAATATAATTATTGAAGCAGATGTGATTGAAGCAACAACAGCAATCGAATGTGGGAATTATAAAGACCACTCGTTATTTTCAGCAAAAGAATATGCAAAACAAGTATTGAATGACGGAATTAGTATCGAGCCATTTGAACGTAAAGTTATTTAATTTGAACAAAAAAAGGGCAATTCCAAACGGAATTGCCCTTTTGCTCATGTATCAAAACATTATATTAATTTACGTTTTTAATTTCTTGTTCTAAATGCCAGATATCACGGTTATATTCATTAATTGTTCTATCTGAAGAGAAGAATCCTGCTTTAGCAATGTTAATTAATGTTTTACGAGTCCATGTATCGTGGTCTTCGTAATCTTCATAAACTTTCTCTTTGGTTTCAATGAATTCTTCAAGGTCAATTAAAGCCATGAAGTAATCTTTGTTAATCATGTCAGAATGTAAGCGAGATAAGCGATCTTCGTTACCTAATTCAAGCATCTTAGGATCAATTAAGAAATCAACTAACGGTTTAATTGTTTCGCGTTCATAGTATGAACGAGCGTTGTAACCATTTGTAGCATATAAATCTACGATTTCTTCACTTCGTTTACCGAAGATATAGATATTTTCCTCACCAACTAAATCGGCAATCTCAACGTTAGCACCATCTAAAGTACATAATGTTAAGGCACCATTCAGCATGAATTTCATGTTACCTGTTCCACTTGCTTCTTTAGATGCGAGCGAAATTTGTTCTGAAATATCAGTAGCTGGAATTAAGTATTGTGCATGAGTTACGTTATAGTTCTCTACCATAACCACTTGAAAATGCTTATTGACATCATCATCATTGGCGATAATTTCAGATACAGTTAAGATAGCGTGAATGATATCTCTTGCGATTGTATATGCAGCTGCTGCTTTACCACCAAAGATAATTGTAATCGGTGTTTTTGGAATATTACCGTTCTTAATATCTTTGTATTTATGAATGATATAAAGTAATAACATTTGTTGACGTTTATATTCGTGAATACGTTTGATCTGAACATCAATAATAGAGTGTTCATTAATCTTAACATCTTGCATAGTTTCTAAACGATGACTTAGACGTTGTTTATTATTAAACTTTATTGCACGCAATTTAGTAATGACATTTTCATCATCTTTAAAGTCTAATAATGGTTCTAGATTCGCTGAAGTTCTCCACTCATCTGAAATAAGGTCATCAATGAAGTCAGCAAGTTCTTTATTTGCGTCCATAATCCAACGACGGAACGTAATACCGTTTGTTTTGTTAATAAATTTATTCGGATAAATATCAAAGAATGCTTTTAATTCTGAATTTTTTAAGATTTCAGTATGTAATGCAGCCACTCCATTGATACTGTAACCATAATGAATAGCCATATGTGCCATATGTACACGGTCGTGTTCATCAATAATTGATACGGCGTGATTATTAGGGAATTCATCTTTTTTACGATTATCTAATTCACGGATAATGTTCGCAATTTCTGGCATAACTTGTTCTAATTCATCTATTGGCCATTTTTCTAAAGCTTCAGCTAAGATTGTATGGTTAGTGAATGCTGTCATTGTTTGAGTGATTTGAATGGCTTCATCAAAATCAATACCACGTTGTGTTAATAGACGAATCATTTCTGGAATAACGAAAGCAGGGTGAGTATCGTTAATTTGAATGACTGCATATTCTGCTAAATCGTGTAAATTACTTCCACGAGCAACAGCTTCATCAAGAATCAACTGCGCACCGTTCGATACCATAAAGTATTGTTGGAAAATTCTTAATAATTCTCCTTCACGGTCTGAATCATCAGGGTATAGGAATAATGTTAAGTTTTCTTCGATATTAGTCTTATCAAAGTGAATCGTTCCTTCTTCGATAATATCACTTGTTACTGAATCTAAGTCGAACAGTCGTAATCGATTTCGAGTATCGCTATTATAACCTAAGACATCGATATCATATAAAGTTGATTTTAGAGTAAAGTTATTAAATGGCACTTCATATGATTTTTCGTTTTTGATTAACCATGATTCTTCCGTAATCCATGGATCAGGGAGTTGAGTTTGTTGGTTATCTTTAAAGACTTGTTTAAATAAACCAAAATGATAATTCAGTCCAACACCATCACCATTAATACCTAAAGTTGTAATTGAATCGACAAAACAAGCTGCTAAACGACCTAATCCACCATTACCTAATGAAGGTTCTAATTCTGCTTGCTCAATGTCCATGATGTTTTTACCATTGGCGATTAACTCATTGTTTACTTCATCGTAAATACCTAAGTTTAAAAGGTTATTTGATAATAATTTACCAATTAAGAACTCCGCACTAAAGTAGTATAATTTCTTCTTTTTGTCATCATTTGTAGGTAATTCACGTGATTTGTCACGAACAAGATCTAGTAAGACCTTATACATCTCTTGATCCGAACACTCACGAATCGGCTTATCAAAGTTATCTAAAACATAATTTTCTAAAATACTCATTTTGAACTCCTTTATGGGTTGATTTATTTTAAGTAACGTACTACATATATATTACTGATTATAAAAGTAAATAGACACTAATAACTCTTATATATCTGTTTCCACATCATCTAATTCTGGTGCTGGGTGATACTCACCTTTAGTGTCTGATGCTTCCAACTCAACGTATTCATCCGTATTTTCTTCAGTTTGCTCAGGGTTATATTGTTGAGGTGCACGGAAGTACTCGACAGTGAGTTTAGTTAATGACTCTTTAAGAGGTTCATCAATCGCACCGTCTAACATACGCCATTGCCAGTTATGCCCAATGGTTGATGGTTCATTCATTCGGGCACTATTATCTAAATCGAGTAAGTCTTGCATTGTGTAAATGGCGAAATCACTCACAGAAGAAGCGATTCCACGGTTTAATGCTTCAGAGATTTTTTCTCCAGGACGTCTGTTTAAGTAAGAATCTAATTGGTCTCTCATTGCTTGGTTCGTAGTATCTTCATACCATCCACGAGCAGTCATATTATCATGCGTTCCCACATAGGCTGCAGTATTCGGAATGTAGTTATGGGGTAGTTCGATACTATCCTCGAAACCATTAAAACCAAATTGTAAAATCTTCATACCAGGATAACCAGTCTTATCACGCATATCAATAACTTCTTGAGTCATGAAACCTAAGTCTTCAGCAATAATATTTAGTTCACCAAGGGCATCAGTAATATGTTTGAATAAGTCATAGCCAGGACCTTTTGTCCATTGACCCGCTGCCGATGATTTTGAGCCGTAAGGAACTTCCCAGAAAGATTCAAACCCACGGAAATGGTCAATACGAACAACATCGTATAGATTAAAGCTTTCTTTTAATCTCCAAATCCACCAGTCATAGCCATTTTCCTTCATATATTCCCAATCATAAATTGGATTCCCCCAGAATTGCCCGTCATCTGAAAAGCTATCTGGCGGTGTTCCAGCAACATGCGTTGGTTCTACTTTGTTCTTCATCTTGAAGTATTGAGGTGTTGCCCACATTTCTACACTATCTCTAGATACGTAGATAGGGATGTCCCCAACAATTTGAATGTGATTATCATTCGCATATTTCTTTAATTGATTATATTGTTTAAAGAATAAATATTGAGTCACTTTATGATAATTAATTTGATCACTGAGTGTCTCACGATATTCCTTCATTGTTTCAGGTTCTCGATTAATACTCGCTTCGTCCCAGTTATACCAAGGTTCTTCATTGAAACTTTCTTTAATACTCATAAATTCACTAAAATCAATGAGCCAATCCTTATTTGCTTCTTCAAAGCGGTAGTAATCGTCAAAGTCACCCAGTTCAATAAACCGTTTCACAGCTTTTTCTAAGATAGGGCGTTTAACTTTGTAAATTAAACTATAATCCACTTTTTCAGGATCATCTCCAAAGTTGACTGATTCATAATCACTTTTCACTAATAAACCATCTTCTTCTAAAAGAGTATAGTCTATAAAATACGTATTACCCGCAAAAGCTGAAAAGGACTGATAAGGCGAGTCACCGTAACTGGTTGTTGTTAACGGAAGAATTTGCCAATGAGTTTGTTTCGTCTCTTTTAGAAAATCAACAAAATCATAAGCAGATTGTCCAAATGTTCCAATGCCAAAAGGGCCTGGCAATGATGATATGTGCATTAATACACCACTTGTACGTGTCAAATTGTATAACCTCCTACTAAAAAAATTTTCTTGTATCCTTTCCGTTATGCAAAAGCTTTCGCTAAGATAACTGAAAACTCTTACATAACGAAAAGGAGATGTAATAATTAATACAATTCCATTATAAGAGAGAAACAAATAAAAAACAAACGTTTTCGTAATGAAAGCGATTAAAATATTTTATTACAGACTGTGATTGCTTTAAAGACAATGTTTTAGTATAATTAAAAAAACGCAATCGTTTGCGTAAAAGGGACGAATTATCAGATTGAGGTGTAAAAATGTCAGTAACAATAAAAGATGTTGCTAGAGTAGCAGGAGTTTCTCCCTCTACTGTTTCTAGGGTTATATCAAATAGCCCATCAATCAGTGAAAAGACAAAGACAAAAGTCAGAACAATTATGGATGAATTAAAGTATTATCCAAATATGAATGCAAGGAGCCTTGTGAATAGTACTTCACGTATTATAGGCTTAGTATTACCAGATAATACAGATACTTTTTATCAAAATCCATTCTTTCCAACAGTGTTACGTGGTATGAATGAAGTAGCAAATGAAGAAAAGTATACATTACTTTTAAGTTCAGGTAATACGGAAGATGAGAGACTCGATCGAATTAAGACTATGGTATTTGGTAAACAAGTTGATGGACTGATTTTTCTTTATTCAAAAATTAATGACAAAATTATTCATTTCTTAAAAGAAATTGATTTTCCATTTGTTGTTATTGGGACGCCATCAATTAAAGCGGTGAACTCAGTGGATAATGACAATGAGGACATGTCATATGAAGTAACTTCTCAAATTATTAAGCAAGGCGGGAAAAAGATTGCTTTTGTTGGGGGAGAGAAGTCGTTAAACTTTATCGAATTAAGATATGAAGGGTATCGTAAAGCGCTTGAAGAGCATGGGATAGAAGTGGATCAGTCGCTTGTATTTAATGAGTTTCAATTCCTATCAAACGTGGGATATCAATTAGTTGAAAAATTATTAGAATTGCCCGAATTAGATGGGGTGGTTATAGCTGACCAGCTGGTTGCTCGGGGGATTCGTTCTGGCTGGGAAACAGCTGGAAAAGAGCCTATTCCAATGGCAACTTTTAAAGCATATGAGTCTCATAAATCTTGTGAAAAGTACGAGTTATTCATGGATATTAATGCTCAAAAATTAGGGAATAGCGCACTGTCGATGCTTTTAGACATAATTACATTTAAGCATGCAGAGAATAATACACAAAGGTATATCCAAGAAATTGTCGAAGCAGAACTAGTCTTATAATCAGCTGTACCAAAAAGCTCCTCATTTAACCCAATATCAGGATTAAATGAGGAGCTTTATTAAATATTAGTTTACTTATAACGATTTTCAAGTTGTGACATCCACCAGCCTAAAAGAGCACCCAGAGTGAATAATACAAAACACATCAAGAATTCTAAAAAGCTAAAGCCAGCGTATTTTGAACCAAGAGGTACAATCATTATAGTTGATGCCAACACAATTCCAACGATAAAGTGGAAGAATTCACTATAATTTGTACTGAAAATCTTCTCGATCACTCTAGCAAGTAATAAAATAGTGATTAAACCACCAATTCCGATTGGAATAATGATAACCAAATCAAAAGTTTTAAATCCGTCTGCCATTGCTTGATATAATCCCATATATAGAATAAAGTTTGATGGGCTCATTCCGGGGATTAAGATTCCCAATGCAATTAAAGCACCACAGACCATCCAAGCAATAAAACTTGGTTGAACCGCACCGTTGAATAGCTGAGTCCCAAAACCAAGTAGAATAATACCGAAAACAAAAGCGATGATCATAATTATATAATCTTTTCTATCACGCCCTTCTTTTCCAGCTTCAGCCCAAAGAGCCGGAGCGGTTCCAACAATAGCACCAATAAAGAACCAAGTAATAATGACTTCGAAAGAACCAAGTAAATAACTAATTCCCCAAGAAAGAATGGCAATACCTACCAACGCCCCAATACCAACAGGTAAAAAGAAGCGAACATTTTCTTTAAAGTTTTTAGTAATATTAGCTAAAAAATTAATGATTCTTTCATAGATACCGAAGATTGCTGCAAGTGCACCCCCGCTAACACCAGGAACAATAAAGCCTGATCCAACAAACATACCTTTTACGAAACGAAGCAACCAACTTTGGTTATCGTTTTTTTCTTTTTTTTCCATTGTTACCTCCATTAATATGACAATAAATATTAAATAGAATTCAAGTTTTTTCTATCGAATTTTATCACTCACTGTCCAATTATACTTAAAAGTTGAATGATGAGCAAATCATCATAGTTGAAATTATGAGGAATGTAACGTATAAATAAATTAGGTAAAAAATAGGAGTGAAAAAATGGAAAACAATATTTTATATTATAGTGATGTATGTCCAGACACCAAATCGTTTCTAAATGAGTTGAACCGTTTAGAGGTTCGTTTCAAAAGTGTGAATATCACTGAATCGATTTCTAACCTAAAAGAATTCTTGGCAGTTCGTGATAATGAAGCTGTCTTTAATGATAAAAAAGAAACAAATCAAGTAGGTATCCCAGTTTTAGTAACAGAAGATAAAGAGTACCTTTTTGATGGAGAACAATTAAGAAATAAATTTGATAACTAGTCATGTATAAAGTTTTTTAAGTGAGGGGTAACTTCTTCACTTAAAAGACTTTTTTTGACAAAAAATAATTATTTTAACTGATAATAAGCTATAATATAGTTACAAATAAAAGGATGGTGTTAGTATGAAGCAAGAAAAGATAGATAATTTAGTTGAAGAAGCAATAAATATTAAACCTAATTCGTATTCTCCTTATTCAAATTTTAGAGTTGGTGCAGCAATTGAAATGAACGATGGAGAATTATTTACTGGGGTCAACATTGAAAACGTTTCCTTCGGTGCAACTAATTGTGCAGAACGTAGCGCAATTTTCACAGCAATCAGTCAAGGTTATCAACCTAAAACGATTAAAGCGATTGCGGTTTCAGGCGATACAGATGAATTTCTACCACCTTGCAGTATTTGTCGTCAAGTGATGGTCGAATTTTGTGAACCCGAGACACCAGTATACTTAACGCGTAAAGATGGAAAAGTTTTAGAAACTAGTGTGGAAGGTTTAGTACCATTTGCATTCTCAACGATGGATATGTAAAGCCAATAATTTGTGAGTCGTTCGTATATCTGATATATTTAATTTATTATAAATGAGGAGTGAGAGAATGGCACAAACATTACTACATGCTTGTATTCGTGTGCAAGATTTAAAAGCATCAAAAGAATTCTATATGGGTGTATTTGATTTTGAAGTGAGTCGTGAGAAAGATTTTCCAGAAGATGAATTTACTTTGTCTTACTTAACGGTTCCTGGAAGTAATTTTGAATTAGAGCTTACTTACAATTATGATTCAGAACCTTATACAATCGGTAATGGATTCAGTCATTTAGCTTTAGGTGTTGATAACTTAGAAGAAACTTTCGAAAAAGCAAAAGCATCTGGCTATGAAATGACAGAAATGAAATCTTTATCAGATAATTCAACTACATACTTCTTTATTACAGATCCAGATGGATACCGTTTAGAAGTAATGTCTAACAAATAACAATACACCAAAAAACCGCTACAAGCTTGAATTCAAGCTTGTAGCGGTTTTTTGGGTACTTCTATTTTTAGTCAAAGACAACTTCATGAACTGCAGTTTCTTCAGCATTTTGAATTTCAATCATATTTACAACATTTTTTGTCGGGTTATGGTTTTCATCAAAGATAAAGTCGCCGGTAATTCCAGAGAATTCTTCAAGATTTTCAAGCGCTTCATTGACTGCAACTGGGTCATCACTACCTGCTTGTTCAATGGCACTTTTAAGCATATAAATTGTGTCGTAAGCTAAGGCAGCAAACATATCTGGATCTGAGTCAAATTGATCACGGTATTTTTCAACAAATTCGTCTTCATCTTGAATAGGGTAAAGTGAAGCGTAGTAGACGTTATTCATATTCTCAGCGCCAGCCAATTCATAAATAATATCATTACCGAATCCATTAGAACCTAATATTGGAGCATCGATACCAAACTCGCGAGCTTGTTTAACAATTGGACCAGCAGTTTGATAAAAGGCTAGTATAGTAATTGCATCAAAATCTTGAGCAGCAATGTTTGAGATAATCGCACTAAAGTCATTCATCTCCGGTGTGAAAGTTTCAGTATGGACAATCTCTCCTTCATAACCTTCAACAAAATTATCATATAGCCCAGAACCATAATCACTTGAGTTATCATATAGAACGACCATCTTTTCTGCTTCCATATTTTCGTATCCGAATTTAGCAATCCCAGAACCCTGGAATGAATTTGGCCATGATGAACGGTATACGAAGGGCTGAACATTTCCATCGTCATCGAAGGTAATATCATTATTAGTCACGGATGGAGAAATTAATGGGATTTGATATTCATTTGCTGCTGGGATCGCTGCTTGCATTTGACTTGTCGTCGCAGGCCCAACCATAGCAACAACATCATCTTGAGTTGCTAAACGAGTCGCAATCATTGCAGCTTCCGTATCATCTGATTTAGTATCGTACTCAACGATATTAAAAGGACGACCCATCACTCCGCCATCTTCATTAATTTCTTCAACCGCCATCTTAATGGCGTTGGACTGTGTAATTCCGTAAGCTGCTACGGCACCAGATAATTCATAAATAACACCTAGATTAATTGGATCTTCATCTTGGGCAAAAGCAGTAAAGGCAGGCGTGAACGCACTAGTAGCAATGGTAGCAGTAGCAATAATTTTTGTAAGATTTTTTCTAATTGAATTGAACATTTAAGTTCCTCCTAGTTTAATTTGGTAAATTGTGTATTTTAAAGTCATGTATAAATCTGATAAATCCGATAAGTCTGATAAGCTATCCACTTTTACCACCTCATTTATTTAGTAATAGTCAACAAAAAAACGAGCCTGAGTTATTCAGGCTCGTCATTTGACATGAGCCCGAATTCACGAGGAATAGGACTCTAATCATTAATGATTAAAATCCTATCACATGTCTAATAATAATAATAAAGCTATATTTTGGATGGCAAAGCATCGATGACTGTTAGATTGAATGTTTGGGTTAGATTTTTGCATAATACTTTGCCTCCTTTTTTGTTGGTAAAGTTAGTGTATAATAATTAAGATTAAAAATCAACACTAATTTTAATCTTATTCTAATAAAAATAATATATTACGGACAAAGACTGATAGATATTGTTTACTAACTTTATAAAGCGGGAATAAAATAAATAAAAAAGTATAAATGAAACAGCTTTCATCACCGAATTAAAATATTTTATGAAAACTTTAAGTGTATTAGTTAATTAAAACTCAAGATAAAATTAAATGAATGAGTATAAATAAAATAAAAAGGGACTTATTTAATCATAATCTAATTAAATAAGTCAAAAAAGTAATTGCTAAAAAATGATAATGCTATATAATAGTAATATGCGATGAGTCGAAAAGCGATCAGGTAGATTGCAAGGTGATATACTACTGATTAACATCAACGTCGGGAAGACGAGTATAGCAAGCTCTCTGCTGTGAACAGAGACTTCGATTAATTATATTAATTTCACCGTTCGAATAAAACCACGAAGAATTAATTCTTCGTGGTTTTTTTGTGCAATAAACGAATTTAATTGTTAAGAAAATGTAAATTTTCATTTTTTGATTAAATAAAAATGAGATATAGGTTATAATGAAAATATGAACAGTGTTAAATATATTTTATTGCAAAATATTGTTACGGGAGTTAATAGAATGATACAAAGTAAAGCGCTTTCATGTTATAATAAAACCATAGTACTAGATGCTAATAAGGAGGGGAGTTAATGAACAGTGAACTTGCCAAGGCTTCGAATTTTGAAAAAGATATTTATTATTTCAATCAAGGAACCCACAGACAAGCCTATAAATTTTTAGGAAGTCAGCGGGTTGAAGACGGCAGTAAGATTGGTTATCGATTTAATGTTTGGGCACCAAATGCGAAACAAGTGTTTATTCAAGGTGACTTTACAAATTGGAATCTGAAGGAATTAGAATATATTGATGGAGGCATTTGGTCAATATACTTTAATGAAGATTTAAAGGGTCAACATTACAAATATGGTATCGATAATGGTATCGGACATATTGAATACAAGATGGATCCATTTGCCTACCGACATGAGACGGCACCGAAAGATGCGTCAATTGTTTGGGATTTACCCAACTATGAGTGGAATGACTCAAATTGGATTAAAGATCAGCGTAAGAAGAACATACTAGAAGAACCTTTACAAATTTATGAGGTTCATTTTAGTTCTTGGCGTCAACATCCCGATGGAAGCGATTATAGTTTCCAAGAACTTGCTGAAACATTAATACCTTATGTTAAGAAGATGGGTTACACGCATATCGAATTAATGCCGTTAATGGATCACCCCTTAGATGCCTCTTGGGGTTATCAAATAACTGGATTTTATGCAGTATGTGGAAGATATGGAACTGTAGATGAATTACAAGAATTTGTTGATTATGCCCATCAAAACGGTATTGGTGTTCTTGTTGATTGGGTACCAGGGCATTATTCACGTAATTCAAACGGCTTATCATATTTTGATGGTACTCCAACTTTTGAATATGAAGATTTGAATAAAGCAAATAATGTTGGCTGGGGAACACTTAATTTTGACTTAGGAAGAACTCAAGTTCAAAGTTTCTTAATCTCCAACGCATTATTCTGGTTAAAAGAGTTCCACATAGATGGCATTCGAGTAGATGCCGTATCTAATATGCTTTACTTAGATTTTGATGAAGGACCGTGGACTCCGAATGAAGAAGGAACTAACATTAAGCTTGAAGGTGTTGATTTCTTACAGAAATTAAACACTGTTGTTCATGAAGAATGGCCCCAAGCGATCATGATGGCTGAGGAAAGTACTAACTGGAACGGCATCACAAAGAGTGTCGATGAAGGTGGCCTTGGGTTTGACTTTAAATGGAACATGGGGTGGATGAATGATACGTTGAAATTCTTTGAGATGGATCCGCTCTATCGACCAAAAAATTTAACGCTAATTACTTTTGTTTTCATGTATCAGTTAAATGAAAACTATATCCTTCCTTACTCGCATGATGAAGTTGTGCATGGTAAACATTCAATGTTAGGTAAGATTCAAGGAGACCGATACAATCAATTTGCAACATTAAGACTTATTCACGGCTATATGATGGCGCAACCTGGGAAAGTATTGCATTTCATGGGTAATGAAATTGGTCAATACTTAGAGTGGCGATATTATAATGAATTAGAGTGGATTGATTTGGAAAGAGAATTCAATCGAGAGTACCAACACTACATGAGTACTTTAAATCATTTAGGTCTTAAAGAAAAATCGCTGCATCAATTAGATCATTCCGTAGATGGGTTGACGGTATTAGATGCAGATAATTATGGCGAAGGTGTTTTAACCTTTATTAGACATAGTAAAAAAATAAATGATTTCTTAATAATCATTTGTAACTTCGTTCCTGTACAAAGAGAAGATGTTCGCATTGGCGTTCCATTCGAAGGTACTTATGAAGTTTTATTAAATTCAGAAATGAAAGAATTCGGTGGTACGTGGGTTGACCCAATACCAGATATAAAAACCGAAGCACTCGAAACAAATGACCAACCGTTTTCGATTAAGACGATTATTCCTGCTACTTCAGTCCTTTACATCCGTCCCAAACGTATTTCAGGCGTAAAGAAATAGGAAAGGAGATAGAATATTGGTTAACATAGTTAAACCGTCTCGCCAACGTTCAACAATATTCTAACTGTATAATGAAACATGAAATGATAGCAATGATTTTAGCTGGTGGACAAGGAACTCGATTAGGAGTTCTAACGAAGAATATCGCTAAACCAGCCGTACCTTTTGGTGGAAAGTATCGTATTATTGATTTTGCTTTAAGTAATTGTGCTAACTCTGGAGTTAAAAATGTTGGGGTTGTTACGCAATACCAACCATTAGAGTTAAATGAACATATCGGTAAAGGTGCTTCATGGGGCTTAAATAGCCGTAATGGTGGAGCAACCATTCTACAACCTTACTCTAGTTCAGATGGTGAGAAGTGGTTCAAAGGAACTGCGAACGCTATTTATCAAAACATTAGTTATATAGATTCTTTAAATCCTGAAAACGTCTTAATCTTATCAGGAGACCATATTTACAAGATGGATTACAGTGAAATGTACAATTTTCACGTTGAGAATAACGCGAGTTTAACAGTTGGGGTCATCCCAGTTGATATGAGCGAAGCATCACGTTTCGGAATTATGAATACCGATCATAGTAATCGCATTATCGAATTCGAAGAAAAACCAGCAGAGCCAAAGAGCAACTTAGCTTCAATGGGTATTTATATCTTTGACTGGCCAACACTTCGTAGATATTTAGTGAATGATTCAACTAAAGACCGTGTATTAGAAGACTTTGGTCATGATGTTATCCCAACTTATTTAGATAATGCTGAGAACTGTTTCGCTTATTCATTCGAGGGTTACTGGAAAGATGTAGGAACAATTGAAAGTCTATGGGAAGCGAATATGGAATATTTAAATCCTGATCATCCATTAAATGAAACGCGAAATTCTTGGAGAGTCTACACATCAAATAAAGTAACGGGTGCTCAGTTCTTAACTGAAGATGCAGAAATTTCGAATGTTTTAATTGTAGACGGAAGTTATGTAGCAGGTAAAGTGTCAGATTCAATTATTTCACAAGACGTAACCGTTTCTCATGGTACTACAGTATCAAATTCAGTCATTATGTCTAACGCTGTCATTGGAGAAAACTGTGAGATAGATTACGCAATCATTGGTGAAGGTGCAGTGATCGCAGACGGAGCGAAAGTTGTTGGAACAAGAGATGAAATTGCTGTAGTTGGATTTTATGATAAGGTAGGAGGCCCAAAGAATGATGGCGAAAAATAATATTTGTGCAATTATAAACTTAACGGAAGATGCAACTAAATTAAAACCCTTAACAAACAATCGTCCTATCGCTGGATTACCATTCGCAGGACGTTACCGTATTATTGACTTTATGCTTTCAGACTTAGCATATGCTGAGATTGATTCGGTAGGATTATTTATTGGTGAGTCTGGTCGTTCTATTTATGACCACGTTCGCTCAGGAGCAGCTTGGGATTTACAATCTGAAGTCAGTGGAGGTATTTTTACTTTCTCACACCAAGATTGGAAGAGAAGTCATCCAAAATCTGATGAAAATGAAGATTTTTATTATAACCACCGCTTATTCTTAGAAAGATCAAAAGCAGAATACGTCTTCGTTGCCGGAAGTAAAATTATTGCAAACGTAGATATTCGTGCAATTAGACAACAACATATTCAAAATGACCGTGATATTACAGTTGTCTACAAACATTTTGATGAAAATCAAATCTCTGACGATGAAATGTTAGCACATGGTATTGTCTTTAATGGCGATGAGATCGAGAAATTCACAGACTATGTCGTACCAAGTCAAGAAGGGAAAGTAAATCTTGGTTTAAATATGTACTTCATAAGTGTTGATAAGATGTTAAGTATCTTAGATCAAGCTACTGAAGATGAAGTTTATCTAGAACTTAATGAATTATTACAACATTATGCGACAGCTTGTTCATTAAACGGATTTGAATATACTGGTTACGCTTCAAATATTGATACAATTGATAAATACTACAAAGCGAATATGGATTTATTAAGTTTCCCAACTTTTTCTTCATTATTCCAAACGAGCATTCCGATTTTAACAAAATCAAAACATGGTTCACCAACATATTATGCACCTGAATCAGTAGTAAGAGAATCATTTGTTGGTAGTGATACTTTTATCAAAGGAACAGTTAAACGTTCGGTATTAAACCGTCGTGTCGTTGTTGAAAGTGATGCGCTTGTTCTTAACAGTATCCTTTTACAAGGTACTAAAGTTGGTGAAGGTGCTCAAATCGAATATGCCATCATCGATAAGAATACGGTTGTGGAACCAGGTGCTAAAATTATTGGAACACCCGATGATATTAAAGTTATTGGTAAAAATTCACACGTATTAGCAGACTAGGAGGGTAAAAATGAAGGTTTTATTTGCTTCAGCGGAAGCAGCACCATTCTTTAAGTCTGGAGGACTAGGGGATGTTGCTGCGGCATTACCTAAGGAATTAGTCAAACAAGGCGTTGATATTCGAGTTGTATTACCGAATTACACAAAAATGCCAGAAAAATACAAAAGCCAATTAGAGGAGCATTCTCATTTCCGTTTTCAATTAGGAAATAAAAATGTATACTGCGGAATCAAAACATTAAAACATGACAATGTCATGTACTACTTTATAGATAATTTAAGTTATTTTGATCGACCAGATTTATACGGTGAGTGGGATGATGGCGAGCGCTTTGCTTACTTCTCAACCGCAATTATAGAAATGATGGAAGTAGTAGACTTCATTCCAGATATTGTGCACTGTAATGATTGGCAAACAGCAATGATACCAGCCATGTTAGTGGATAGATATCATTGGAAGAATGCCTTGAAGTCAATTCGTAAAGTGATTACGATTCATAATATTCGCTTCCAAGGAATTTATGATCCAAATATATTAACGAATGTCTTTGGGACAAGTTATAACACTTTTACGGATGACGGCGTTAAATATAATGAATTAGTTAACTATCTAAAAGGTGGAATTAATTTCTCTGATCGTGTAACAACCGTCAGCCCAACTTACGCGAATGAAATTACGACACCTGAATTTGGTGAAGGTTTAGACGCTGTGATTCGTCATAATCGTTGGAAATTACGTGGGATTATTAATGGTATTGACTATGATTCAAACAATCCAGAAACTGATCCACTTATTCCACATCATTTTTCAATTGAAGATATGTCAGGGAAAACTAAGAATAAACTTGAACTTCAACGACGTTTAGGTTTACCAGAGAATCCTGATGTACCAATCATTGGAATGGTAAGTCGTTTAACAGATCAAAAAGGCTTCCAGTTAATCGAAGAAAAATTGAATGACTTACTTCAACAAGATGTTCAAGTCGTCTTACTTGGTACGGGTGAAGAACAATTTGAAAACTCGTTTAGATATTTTGAAGAAGTTTACCGCGATAAGATGCGTTCTTGCATTATGTTTGATGTCGAGCTAGCTCAAATGATTTATGCGAGTTCGGATATGTTCTTAATGCCAAGTGCGTTTGAACCTTGTGGTTTATCACAGATGATGGCCATGAGATATGGGACTTTACCAATCGTTCACGAAACTGGTGGCCTTGTAGATACTGTTCAGGCATATAATCAATTCACTGGTGAAGGGACTGGGTTCAGCTTCTCGCCATTTAATGCTCAAACGATGATAGATGTAATTAATTTAGCCTTACATATCTACCGCAATGATAAAGAAACTTGGAACCAGCTAGTAGAGCAAGCAATGAAGAGTGACTTTAGTTGGGAAGGCCCAGCTCGAGACTATATTAAATTATATGAAGAATTACTCAATGAATAATTAAATGAATAAAACTACTGGATATCTTGTTTGTATCCAGTAGTTTTTTGTTATGCAATAATTGCATAGGCAATTTCAAAAGTTATCAAATATCTTAAAAGTGGTATACCTATTAAAGATAGCGAATATTTCATTTATTTTTCACACTTATTGCTTATAATGTCCTTAAGTTAAATTAGTGTAATCTGACTTGTCTTGCTGAAATTTATCTATATAATAAGTAAAGTTATCAGTCCTTAGGCTGATAACAATTAAGTAAGATAATACTATATTAATTTATACAATAAAAAATGAAAGGAGGCAAACTATGGAAGAAAATAACAATCAACCAACGAGACCGACGAGAAAAAGTAATACGACCTGGGACAAAGTAAAATCCATGTGGCAATATTACCGTGGTTGGAAATGGTTAATCTTTATTGGCTTAACGTTTGCCTTACTGTTATCAAGTTATTCTGTTCTTATTGCTAAGACAACGAGTGTCGCAACTTTGCAAGAAGGACTCATGTCTCAAACAACTATTTATGCTTATGATGATACAAGTGCTGGTACTTTAATGGCCCAAAAAGGGACCTATGTACCTTTAGAACAAATCTCGCCCCAGATGCGAGAAACATTAGTTGCCGTTGAGGATAAACGCTTTTACGAACATAATGGTTTCGATACGATTGGTATTGGACGAGCCTTCGTTAGGTTATTAATTAATCGAGATACGAGTGGCGGTGGAGGGAGTACAATTACCCAACAATTGGTGAAGAATGCCTTCTTAACGCTCGATCAAACTTTCCAACGGAAGATTAAAGAACTCTTTCTATCTATAGAAGTTGAAAAGCATTATACAAAAGATCAAATCTTAGAAATGTATTTAAACAATTCCTATTATGGTAACGGAGTTTGGGGGATTGAGGATGCTTCTCAGAAATACTTTGGACATCCAGCTTCGCAACTTAACTATAATGAAAGTATGGTCCTAACCGGTACGCTAAAAGGGCCATCGATATTTAATCCGATCGATGACTATGAGGCGGCGATTGAAAGACGGAATGTAGTGGCCCAATTGATGGCTTCTGATAATGTCATCTCCCAAGAAGATGCCAATGCCATTATGGCTGAAGGAATATATCTTTATGATAATTACTATGTCGAGGATAGTTACACTTATCCCTATTACTTCGATGGTGTCATTAATGAAGCAGTGGCAGTGACTGATATTCCAGAAGATGATTTATTATCAAAAGGTTATAAAATATATACGAATTTAAATCCTGCATATCAAAATGCCATTGACAGTTCATATGATAATACATGGATATTTCCAGATGATGGCACAGGTGAACCATTAGTTCAAAGTGCAAGTGTCGTTATTGATCCAAATACAGGTGGGATTATGGCAGTCTACGGTGGCCGAGGTGACTATGTCTACCGCGGCTTTAACCGCGCAACGGACATGAACCGCTTACCAGGCTCAACACTTAAACCAATGGCTGTATATGTACCCGCTTTAGAGAAAGGTTACAATATGCATTCAATCGTTCCGGATGTCGTGGAAGGTCATGGTGCGAATGATTATGCGCCAAATAATTATAATAATTATACGGAACCAGGTGGAGAAACTGAATTGTACTATGCCTTAGCGCAAAGTAAGAATACAACAGCAGTCCACTTAATGGATGAAATTGGAATTAGTGAATCGGTCAGAAAATTAAGACAATTTGGTATTAATGTCCCGCAAGAGAATCAAGATTTATCCTTAGCACTTGGAGTTATTAATCCAGGGCTTTCACCACTTCAAATAGCGAATGCATATTCAGCCTTTGCTAATGAAGGTATTCGTTATGAAAGTAGTTTTATTCGTCGAATTGAAGATGCAACGGGACGAGAGGTCTACAACAATGAATCACCAACGAAACATATGGTAATGACTTCTAATGTCGCTGCAGATATGACAAGTATGATGCTAGATACTTATGGCGGGTACGGGACCGGTTATGGATCCGGGCCAGATTATGGTATGTTAGCTGGTAAAACTGGAAGTACCGAAGTAGCAGAAGGAAATATGGATACACGTGATCGATGGATGGTTGGTTACACACCAGACTTTGTCGTCGTGTCATGGTCAGGTTTAGACGAAGTAGACGTCGAAGGCCAACCGTCTTTAGATGAACTAATGCCAACTGGTATGGGTGCCTTATTCAATCTTCAGACAACCGCACTAATGAATCAATCACCACAGACGCCTTTCGATGTCACTTATGCGTCACAAACTCAAGAGTCTACAAACATTGTGGAGAATGCGAATAATTGGCAAGAACAAGCAACGTACTTCCTGAATGATGCGGGTGAGTTTATTTCCGAACACGGAGGTAATTTACTTGATGAGGTGGGTAGAATTGGGTCAAATGTCGTTGAGGAAGTTTCGGGATGGATAAACTAGTTAATTTTGTTTTGAAAATGCGTCTTTGTAACTTTCAAATTAATTCAGATTTATAACCGTTTCTGGTAGTAAAGAGAGTCTAATTTTGCTAATATTAAGATAGAAGTTAAGAAGGAGAGAGATTATGACAGAAAATAACAATATTTATGATACTGCGAATCAATTGGAGCGCGACTTAAGAGCATTACCAGCATATAATGATTTAAAAGAATCAGTTGCTGCCATTGAAGCGAACGATGAGAGTCGTGAGTTATTCAAAGAATTCCGCGCGATTTCGCAACAATTACAACAGAAACAAATGCAAGGTGAAGCACCTACAGAAGAAGAGATTGCAAACATTCAAGCAATGTCTGTTAAAGTTCAAGAAGATGAGAACATTAACCGTTTAATGGCTAGTGAGCAACAAGTAAGCCAAACGATTAATGACATCAACCAAATCATTACGAAGCCATTAAATGAAGTTTACCAAAACATGAGCCAGTAATTATTTGCTGAACTTTATTGCCAGCTGGAAGTTTTCGAGACGATCGATGCTTTTGGCTGGTTTTCTTTACGTAAATTTTCTCTCTTATATAAAACTATTCAATGAAAGGAGCAAACAAGATGAAATTATTGCACGTCAGCGATTTACACTTAGATAGTCCCTTTGCAGGATTAGGGAATGAGTCTCCACAACTACAGAAAGAGTTAATCAATGCCCCGTTTAAAGCGTTTGAACGCTGTGTGAGTATTGCCATTAATGAAGACGTCGATACGATGTTAATTTCTGGCGATATTTATAACAGTGAGCGACAATCCATCGTCGCTCAGCATTTTTTTATGAAACAAATGGAACGATTAGACAAAGTGAACATTCCAGTTGTACTAATTCATGGAAATCATGACTATATTCGACCTGATAAAGCGCGCATGGTCTATCCCGACAATGTGCATGCTTTAGATTCGCGCCAAGTATCGAGTTATGAATTTAATCTAGCAGATGGCCGATTAGTTCAAATACATGGTTTTAGTTATACAACGAAATGGATTCACGAACGAGTGATTAATGCTTATCCAATTAATAATAATCCAGATGCTTTTAGTATTGGGCTATTACATGGAGCTTTAGAAGGAATTGAATCAGATTCAGGAAATTATGCTCCTTTTAGTATCGAGGAGTTACTCTCAAAAAACTATGATTATTGGGCTTTGGGACATATTCATAAAGCTGAAGTGATGAACCAAGAACCATTAATTCAATATGCTGGGACAATTCAAGGCCGTCATATTAATGAAACAGGCGATAAAGGTTGCTATATCGTTGAATTAGAGAAGGGTCAAAAAACGAAAAACACGTTTTACTCTCTCGCTTCAATTGTTTGGGAAAATGCTAAATTAGAGTGCGAATCTGATTGGCAAGCGAATGATATTATTGAAGAATTACAACAAATCAGGGCTAATTTCCAAGACGAAGCGAACGCTAACCAACAAACTTACTTTATTCATGTGGAGTTAACTCAAGCCCAAAGACTTGACCCACTACTTCTTGAACAAATTCAAGATGGCGAATTTTTCCAAGTCTTAGACCAAGATTATCACGAAAGTCCATTTGTACTCATTCATCGAATGACACCCAAATTAAATGTATCTTTAGATGTCTTTCATTTTGATCCAGGTTTGGAGGAAAGTTTTAATAAAGTGGTGGTAGAATTAGAAGAGGGCGACCGCTTTAAGACAGTCGTATCTGATTTGTATCAACATCCACTAATTAAACGTCACTTTAACTTAGAACATGATGAATCCTTACAGGAAGATATGATTTATTCTGCTCGACAATTAATAGCACAAATGATCGGGCTAGATAAAGAGACGGAGGATGAGACTCATGAGAATTAAAACATTAGATATTTATGGATATGGCCGTTGGATTAACCAAAAGTTTGATATTAACGATGACATTCAATTGTTCTATGGCCGTAATGAGTCAGGTAAATCAACTTTACAATCATTTATTCGTTCGATTCTCTTCGGTTTTCCAAGTCGACGTAAAAAAGTAAACCAACCTAATCGTTATGAACCTAAGAATAGTGACGTATACGGTGGACGCATTCTGTTAACAGAAACAATCTATGGTGATGTTTGGATCGAAAGAACGGATAAAGAATTGAAACTTTATACAGATTCAGGCGAAGAATTAGCTATATCTAAACTGAATGAAATATTAGGTGGCTTAGACGAGTCATTATTTGATAACTTTTATGCTTTTAACTTAGCAAATTTACAAGAATTAGCGAATGTTGGTGCGGATCAGTTAAATGATTACTTTCTAAGTATTGGAACCCTTGGAAGCGATAAGTTCTTAAGCATCTCTAAGGATCTTGAGAAACAAACGGATGAATTATTCAAACCTAGGGGAGTTAAACCTGAACTAAACCGTCTGCTTAATGATTATGATCTTCTTTCTGAACAAGCCAATGAAGCTAAAAGAAACACGGGACGCTACAATGATTTAACTAGACGTCGGGACCAAATTGATGTTGTCATCAAAGAAACAAATCAACAACTCAATCAAGTTGAACAAGACATACGAGAAAAAGATAAACTCATCTCGCGTTATGACACTTACTTGAAACTCAAAGCGACAGAGAAAGCCTTACAGGGACTTGTATTTACGACTATTCCTGAGAACGCTCCAAAGAAATTGAAAGATAATGTGGACTCCATCCAAAACTTGGAGGAAGAGAATACAGCCTTAACAGAACGTATCTCTCACATTCAAAACGATTTAGGCCAGCTAACACGATTTAATTGGGCGAATAATCATGAACAAGACCGTAAGAAATGGTTATCTCATACAGAGCAAATTAAAGAAGTTCAAACCAAATTTGAGCAAATGAATCAGCGTATTCATGAAACAAACGAATCTATGACTCAATTAGCGGTAAAAGGACAATTCTATCCAGAAAAGATTGAGAACAGCCAAGCTTATGAAGAAAAAGTTGAAAAAGGCTTAATCATCCAAACAAAATTAATCGACAGCAATTCTGAAATTGAAACCATTCGAATTCAACGTAAGATGCTTTTAGAACAGAGGAAAAATCTGCAAAATAAAAGCGCAAACTTGCGTCAAAATGTGGCGAAGATTGAGAATCAGCGTGTAAATGAGGAAGAAATTCTAATTCAAAATACACGATTATCAGAGTACTTTAAAGGTTTAACACTGTTAGTTGTTGGGCTCATTGTCGTATTCTTCAATTTAGTTAATGAAGCAAGTATGGCGAATATAATATTCTGGTTAGGTGTGTTTATGACCATTATCGGAATTGCGTCAATGTCTTATGTGTTTATAAAACACCGTAACTTAATGAATGAGTTTAATAATAGTCCAGTCCTCGATCGAGCAAACCAGTTGAAAGAAGAAGAGAAACAAGTGAGTGAGCAAAGTCGTGAACTTGGTACAGAAATCAATGAAAAAGAAGATACAATTAATGAATTAGAAGAAGCTAAAGCTGAAATTGTAAAAGATCAAAATCATTGGTTAACTGAGATTGGCTTTTATCCAACAGCTGATCCAGAATGGATTCTAAAGACAAATCCAGTGAAAAGCTACTTCTCTGAGATGGAAAAACGCGAGACTTATGAAGCAGAATTGGCCAAATTAGCATCGCAAATTGAAGATTGGAAAGATGCAATCTCGCCACTTCTAGAACGATTCCCAGCCAAGGATGTAACTACGCGCGTGTTAATTCGTCACGTGGAAGAAGTTGAAGCGTCATTAATTCAAGCTCAACAAAGAGGGAATAGCTTGAAGGAGCGTTTAGTTGAGGCTAGAGAACGCATTGAGAAAAACAAAGACAAAATTGACGCACGACAAGTTGAGATTCAAGACATCTATAATAAGACGGATGTGACAAACCGTTTAGAATTTGAACAACGAGTGTCAATTAACCAAGAAATTGAAGACTTAACGAATAAGAAAGAACTATATAAAGAACAAATTACTGGCTTCGAAGATGATTTAGCTTCGATTGAAAGTAAACAAAGTCTTAACGAGTCATTCCATGAATCAGAACGTGAACATACAATTCTCAAAGGGAAGTTAGATCCTAATATTCGTGAAAGAGCGAATCTCGTAGTTGAGATTCAACAACTTGAACAAGATGGTACTTTCCAAGAATTATCACAACAACTTGAGAATAAAAAGACTGAAATTCTTGAAGTGATTCAAGAATGGGGAACAAAACGTCTAGCAATGGATATAATTAATCAAACACTTCGTAAAGGTCTGGATAACCCAGTCAATGAGATGAATGATATTGCTGATCGCATCTTTAATATCTTAAGTTTCAGTCGCTATACACAAATTAAGATGAACAAGAAAGATATTAAAGTAAAACAATTTAGTGACGTTTTATTCTCGCCACACGAATTGTCACAAGGTACCTTGGAGCAATTATATGTTGCCTTAAGATTAGCCTTTGTCATTAGTGCTCAAAGAATGATTAAGATGCCAATCATCATTGATGATGCCTTTGTAAACTTTGACGAATTCCGTAAGACTAGCATGTATAAAGTGCTTCAAGATATTAGTGAAGACATACAAGTGCTATTCTTTACCTTTGATCAGCAAGCCAATGAAACATTCCATCCGAAATTTATTATTAATCTAGAGGAGATTAACTCGATTGATTTACCTAATGAGAACACTCAAGATTATAAAGAAGCTTTGGATGAATCAATGGAAGCAGCAAAGGAAGAAGTATCTGAATAAAAGGTTAAATTAGACAAGTCAGTATCTGAGTCTTTAAATAATAATGAATTCATTATTATTTAAGGGCTCGGATATTTTTTTATCAGTATAATATGATAGAATAAAAGAGTGATTATTATGTATATCTGTTTAACATAACTAGATGTTTTATATATACAAGGAGGTATATTGTGGCACAATTATTTGAAATTAAAAACGGAGAACAATTCGGTATTTTTGTTCTAATTAAAGCAGCGGATATTCGTACAGCGCGTAATGGGAAACCATTCATAGCCTTTCGATTCCAAGACCGTTCAGGTTCAATGGACGGGATGTTCTGGTCAGCAACTGAAGAAGAAGTGAACTTATACCAAGCAGGTAAAGTAGTATTCCTTAGAGGTAAGCGTGATACTTACCAAGGAACACCGCAAGTAAAGATTGAATCAATGCGTCTTGCTGAAGCAGGTGAGCCAGATGATCCTACGCTTTATGTTGAGAAAGTAAATGTAAAACGTGAAGATTTAGAAGCAGAACTAGATGATGCGTTATTATTAATAACTGAGGCAAACATTGCACGTGTCGTTCGTAAAATTATTCATCAAACTCAGGAAGACTTCTTTGTCCATCCTGCAGCGAAACGATTACACCATGCGATGGCAGGTGGACTAAGTTTCCATACATTATCAATGGTTAAAATCGCGCGTAATTTATTATCGATTTATCCACAACTGAATCCAAGTTTATTAATTGGAGGAATTATCCTTCATGATATTGGTAAAACCGTTGAATTAAGTGGAGCGATTTCAACAGAATATACCCTTAAAGGGAAAATGATGGGACACATCGTCATCATCTCAGAGATGATTGATCGCGCATGTGCTGAAATTGGCATTGATCCTGAGAATGAATCAATCTTATTACTTAAACACGTCGTATTAGCTCACCATGGTAAAATGGAATTTGGTAGTCCAGTCTTACCGCAATTACTAGAAGCTGAGTTAATTCACTATATTGACGATATGGACGCGAAAATCAACATGATTACTGAAGTGCTAGATAAGACTGAGCCAGGCGAATTTACATCACAAATCTTTGCACTAGACCGCCGTCAAATCTATAAACCTAAATTCCAAAAATAATCTAAAGAGAAAAGAGAGATAATATGGATTCACATAAAGACGAACATGCACATGAACATGGCCATGATCACGGTCACGACCACCATCATCACTCTGAATTAGATCATTTAACACATAATCATGGTATAGACATTGTATTACAAGGTGAGTTAAAAGCTAATATTGAGCGAGTTTGGGAAGTGTTAACATCGAATGAATACGTCAAACAATGGTTCCCAGAACTTGAATTTGAATCACTAAAAGCTGGCGGGAAGTTGATGTTTGATTCAGGCGACATGCATCTAGATATGATGATTTATGATGTTGAAGTGCCGTCTCACTTGTCATTTGAATGGGGAGAAGGAAACATCGTAACTTTTGACCTTGTTAGCAATGATGACTTAACGACGCAACTGAATTATACTCAATGGATTCATCATATTGATGAAGAACATAGTCCGAAAGATGTGACGGGTTGGTTAATCTGTATGCAAAAAATTGCTGCGATTATTGATAACAAACCTATTCCAGATACAATGGAGTTATACAATGAGTATTACGATGAAGTAGAACAGTTGATAAAAGAACAAACATCGACTGAGTTTGAATAGAGATTATTTAAGAAGTGTTGTAGCTAATGTACAACACTTCTTTTTTATGACTATTTTTATGAACAACTTATGTATAGGAAAATTAAAATTCTATGATATACTTAGAATAGTTTCGCTTTAACACAGCGTAAGTTAAATTAGAACGGAGAATCATGATGGAAAAGTCAAATTCGCAAAGTTTATACCAAGCATTATGGAATTCAGCTGATATATTAAGATCTAAAATGGATGCCAATGAATACAAATCATACTTATTGGGTCTTGTCTTTTATAAGTATTTATCTGATAGAATGTTAGTACATTCTACAGAGTTACTAGAAGAAGAGTCACATGATTTAGAAAAAGCTCAGTTGATTTATGCTAACGCATATAAAGATGCGGACACCCACGAAGATCTAAGGGAAGCATTGAAAGATGATATTGCCTATGACATTAAACCAGAGCTAACTTTCTCTGCACTTATTGATGAAATTAACAATAATACATTCCAACGAGAGCATCTACAACAAGGATTAAGAGACATTGAGCAATCAAACCCTATCTTTGAAGACTTATTTGAAGATATTGATTTAAACTCAAGAAAGCTAGGACCTAATCCTCAGAAACAAAACCAAACAATTTCATTATTAATGAAAGAACTCGCTGATTTAAATCTTGTTGATTATGACGGAGATGCGCTCGGAGATGCATATGAGTACCTAATTGGTCAATTCGCTTCAGAATCAGGGAAGAAAGCGGGAGAATTCTACATATCATAACTATTAGTAATGTTCATAAAAAGTAGCTATAATCTGAACACTTTTGCCAATACTCCAAAATTGGTTAGTACTTAAAACAACAACATTATACTTACAAAAGATATTAGTTAACGCATTTTAAAATTAAATTATGATGGTTACCTAAATTAGTAGGTCGATAAAATTTTCATTTGAAAGAAGGTAATAGTATGGGGAAAATTGAACCAAGAATATTTGATGAATTGAAAAAAATTCTCACTTCATTTGGCGATAAGTATTTTGTGAGTGAAGAATTAAATCGTTCTAAATTATCCGATGATTTGCGCAATTATGATGAAGCCTTACTTAGTAAATTATTTGAGGTAGAGTACATTAAACAACATTTCTTCATTGAAGTTGCTGGACAAAAATTATTTCAAATTGAACAGCTAGAAGAAGCTATTCTTTACAATGATTATTGGGATACAAGCTATACAAAATATGAAAATCGTATTGGATTAACGACTAATGGAAAATTTCTTCAAGATAGTCAAGATGTAATATTAGATTTTCCTTTTAAGGATAGTGTGCTAACCGCATCTATGACGAAAGATGATGATGAAAATGGTATTGAAGAAGTGCTTCAAGCACATCCCAATTTGTTATCAATCATTGAGAACTACGGTAAAATAGAGCAGGAGATTATTGAATGGACAAATATAAAGGTATAAGTGAAGAGCTCGAGAGTATTGGACATAACTTTGAAGAGCAGAAAAAAAGAACTCAGTCTTATTTATATGATATTTATAACTATAAAAATATAATTATCCAAGAAATCAAAGAATCCTCTGAAAAATTGGGAAAACAATACTTTTCTATATCTGATGTTGCCGAAAAAATAGACTGCTCAAGAACTACTATTTATCAGAATGTAATTTTAAAAGAATATATAGAGAGTATAAATACAGAGTTAGAGGCACTAAATCCTTATGAACAAATCCAGAATCTAAAAGAAGAAATATCATATTTGAATAAAATTATAGATAAAATGAAAATTCGTGATACAGAAATCTTACTTTTAAAAAAGGAAAATAAGGATTTAAGGGAACAATATACATCAAATAGAAATAATATGGTCTCAATTGATAAGGATTGAAACCTAAAGTAGCTGAAATTATGCTGCTACTTTTTATAAATAATGCTAAAAGTTATTACAACTACAATCATAAATTAGGCTATTCATTCCATGTTATGGTATTGTCTTATAAGATACAAGATTATAAGGAGATTAATAGTGAATAAATTTGATCTTACAGACTGGATGTTAACGGTTGATATAGAAATTGATGAAGATGAATATGCCCAGGGTATATATATTGACTGGGATGGTTTTAGAATTAAACATGAAATAGATCTTTTATTATATTTTGATATAGAAATACCTTGGGAAGAAGATTTATCTTTATCGGAGTATATGAACTTTCTAGATCAAGATGTATTTAATGATACTACCATTGTTGATGATTTTGGTTTAAATAACTTAGAAATGATTAATCAGGCAGATACAAATTCGGAAACGCGCATTAAATTTCTAGAACGCAGCCACAATAACTCTAGTAAACTTGTTTCAGCAATTTTTGATTATTTTGAAGTACCATCAGGAATAGACTATGAAATTAATCGTGATTATTATTACGAAATTTATAAAAAGAATCCATTAAATTTAGCTAGTTATGAGCGAACAATAAATGAAATTTATGAAAAAGTAAGAAATACTGTAGATAGTCTAACAAAAAATCACTTATACTTTCTTCATTTATAGTTACCGAAAGTTTACTGAAATCTACTATTTCATTTAAAGTTGACTACCGCCAGCGAAATGTACCAGCGTTGCCAAGTTTTGTACCACCCTTTGCCATGAAATGTACCAGTCATTGCCAACCTGTTTACCACTTATTAACTTCTGTATAATTAATGTGCATGCCTACGGCATTTAAGCCTAAAGCATGACATTTATTATATGGAGGTTTTTTTATGTTCCAATATAGGAAAGTATTGGAGATGAGGTCTGATGGTTTTTCTCTTCGAAGTATTCGTGCAGCTACTGGTCACTCAAGACAAAAAATAACGGAAGTCATTCGACTTGCGGAAAAAAAGGAGGTGACACTGCCGTTAACAGATGAGATGACAGATAAATGGCTAGAAGAGTTTTTGTATCCTGAAAAGACGATGGAAGGATCAGGTTACCGACCGATTGACTTTGAATACATTCACAAAGAGTTGGGAAAGAAGAATGTCACTTTAACACTGCTTCATCATGAATATGAAGTGCAGTGTCGAGCAGAAAACGCTATTCCCTATGCCTATCGCAGTTTCATTCGTCATTATAGAAAATATGCAGAAAAACATAAGGCAACGATGCGAATCAAACGAAAGCCAGGAGAAATTTTAGAAGTCGACTGGGCTGGATCTACCGGCACTTTAATTGACCGAGATACTGGTGAGCAGGTGAAAGTCTATGTATTCGTAGCGACATTTCCTAGTAGTCAATTGTCCTACGTTGAAGGTTTTTTATCAATGAACTTAACGTCTTGGATCACAGCCCATAGACATGCTTACGACTATTTTGGGGGTGTGAGTGAAGTTCTAGTCCCTGACAACTTAAAAACAGGGGTTCAGGAAAATACGCGAAAGCAATTAGTACTAAACCCTACTTATAAAGATATGGCGAATCATTACGGCACATTCGTGATGCCAGCTCGAGTAAAATATCCAAAGGATAAAGCTTCAGTAGAAGGGTCTGTACGCACAATCTCGACTTGGATTATCGCTGCCATGAGGCACACTCAATGCTTCACTTTAAAGGAATGGAATGACGTTGCCAAAGAAAAATTAGAAGAGTTCAATCATCGTGATTTTACGAAGCGTGAAGGTTCCAGATGGTCAGCATTTTTAGAAGAAGAGAAATCGTACCTTTCTCCTCTCCCACCAACACCTTATCAGATGTCTGAATGGTTAACCGCCAAAGTTCAACCAGACTATCATATCTCTGTTAAAAGTCAGTTTTATTCTGTTCCTTATGAATATATCAGTCAACAGGTAGATGTGAGAGTTACAGATCATCTTATTGAAGTATTCTACAATCATTTGAGAATCACTTCTCATTCACGATTATATGGGAAATATGGCAGGCAGTCCACTAACCGAGATCATATGCCAGAGAACCATAAATTATATACGGATCAAACCCCACAAAATGCCATTGCATGGGCAAAAGATATTGGACGATCTACCTTACAAGTGGTCGAATTAATTCTAAAAAACGCTGCCGTTGAACGACAAGGTGTTCAGTCCATTTTCACTCTTAAGAAAGTGTTACGCAAACACACAAAGTATGAATTGGAAAAAGCCTGCCAGACGGTACTGGACGTCACAGAAAGACCGACGGTCTCTCTTGTTAAAACAGCCCTTAAAAATAACCAGAAGCAGATAAAAGAAGAACAAATGAAGAAAGCAGTAGATAAATTAACTCAGAACCATGGATTCACCCGTGGGGCTAGCTACTATGGAGGACGTTTAAATGATGAATGAAGATACGATAACAAAGTTGATTGAAATGAAAATGAGTGGCATGGCAGAGGCCTATAAGCAACAGGCACAAAACAAGCAATATAACGATTTGGGCTTCGAAGATCGCTTTAAGCTTTTAGTAGACAGCGAACATTCTCGTCGCAAAAGTAATAAGCTTCAACGCTTAATAAGGCAAGCTGCATTCGAAGTTCCTTCAGCATCAATTGAGGAGATTCAATATTTCGAAGACCGACGGTTACCAAAAGAAGAGATCTTACGCTTAGCTTCTGGGTTGTACTTAGAAAATAAGAATAACATCATTCTAATGGGAGCAACTGGGGCTGGGAAAACCTACTTAGCCTGTGCCTTTGGTATAGCTGCTTGTCGTCAATTTTATAAAGTACAGTATGTTCGCCTACCTGAACTTCTAGATGAGTTTAAAATAGCAAAAAATCAACCAGATGACAGCTATAAGAAATTAATGCGTAAGTATACGAAGAAAGAACTACTCATTATTGATGAATTATGGAAAGATTTACATAATTCATCTTATGAGAAGTAATTAATTATGTTAAGTTAAGCGATGAAATATTAGTTTCACCGCTTAACCAA
>NZ_JBHSHQ010000043.1:0-9226 GCF_042652985.1 Ruoffia tabacinasalis
GGTCGGAATTACAAGTTGAGTGTACCACAAATGGCTGTTTTAGTTGTCTAGCTTAATTTTACAATCGGCGTAAATATAAAAGTATAATTAAAAAATACAAAATGACGTCGATTCAGCGAGCTATGTCAGAATAATTCACATAATGGACAGAAATTAGCAAGTAAAATCAAATAATAGTTAAATAGGAAGGAACGCAACTTTTTTTGAAGAAAAAGCTTAACTTTCCGCATAGGGCTAGGGGGGTAACGTTTTTTATGATATACTTAAAAATGTTAGGGGTGAGTAAAAATTGAGCAAGGATATAATTGGAAAAGTAAGAGAAGCTGAAAATTTAATTGATTCTATGAAAGTAGAATTAGCGGATAAAAAAGAAGCGATTCGTGAAAATGAAAAAGAAAAAATTGAAACTTATCGCAAAGAATTAGAGCAATCTCTTGATGGCATTGCTTCTGAATTGGAGCAAGAAAGAAATCAAGAATTAGCCGAAGTCCGTGAAAGAGTTAATCATGAAGTTGATAATTATCGGCGACATGCCCAAGATGATTATCAAACTCATAAAGGAGAACTCATTCAAGCTGGAATAAAGGAGGTTATGAGTCAATATGGCAATTTCAGTCATGAAGCGGGTAACAATCATCGCGGAGCAAGCGAATAAAGAATTATTACTCGAATCCCTCCAAGAATTAAAAGGAACTGAAATCGTCCCTTTTGAAGAAGTGGAGGAAGCAGATCGTGATGTCTTCTTTGACGGCGCAGCATTGAATTCAGAAGATTCAAAACTGAATCATTACACGCTGAATAAGATTGAGGAAGCGATTGAATTTCTGAAACAATACGGATCACAGCCATCTTTTATCAAACGGATGCGAGAGAAACGTAAAGTTTACTCCCTGCAAGAACTTGAAACTGAAGTGAATTCAATGAATCTTGAATCACTATTAAGACTGGTTAGTGAAAAACGTTCTGAATTAGAACAATTAAGGCAAGCGATTACAGAACTTGAAGAAAAGGAACAATTTCTTAGAAAATGGACCAACTTAGATTTCTCACTGAAGGAGTCTGATGACTTTAAGCATTTTGATGTCGTTGTCGGTTCGATCGATACAGAAGATTCAACTGAATTTATAGATAACTTAAAGAACGTTACTGATGAAGTATTGGTTCAAGAGGTGTATTACACTGAAGATATAAGCGGTTACACGATTGTTTTTTCTAAAGAGCATCAAGAAGAGGTTCACGAAGTCATCAGACGATCGAATTTATCTGAATTAGATTACGAGTACGAAAAGTTACCTAAAGAAGAGCTTCAAGTGGTATTAAGTAAACGTAAAGAAATGATTGAAGAGCAATCTGAACTTGTGAAGCGATTCAAATCAAATCGCCAGTTATTGAGTAATTTAAAATTAGCTCAAGAATACTATGCGAACTTAATTGAACGTGAAAAAGCAAGTCAATTATTACTAAATAGTTCTCATTTATTTATTCTTAAAGGATGGATGGATGCCGACGAAGTTTCAGATAATATCGTGAATATTAATCATGTGATTGGTGAAGACAACCTTGCAATCTTTACATATGATGTTGATCCTGAAGAAGATAATTTAGATGACGTTCCAGTGAAGTTGAAGAACAGTGCATTTAGCACACCTTTTGAAACTTTAACCCTTCAATATGGAACACCGAAGTATAATTCAATCGACCCAACACCGTTTTTCTCATTTTCTCAAGTGCTATTCTTTGGATTAATGAGTGCTGATGTAGGGTACGGATTACTGTTATTTATCGCAACATTCATACCGATTATGTTTTTCGAATTAAGCCCAGGTATGAGAAAAACCTTGAAATCATTTAATTTTATGTCAGTTGGAACGATTCTAGTTGGCTTATTTTTTGGTAGTTTCTTTGGATTCTCACTGCCATTTGGTGTGATGGATTTATCTGCACAAGTTATTGAAGTGATGATATTCTCTGTTGCCTTAGGTTTAGTTCATTTGTTAGTAGCTTATTCATTAAAATTCTATCTAACAATGAGAGAAAAAGATTATGGTAGTTCTTATTTAGATGCATTACAACAAATTATGATGCTTATTGGTGGGGGATTAATGGCAATTAATCTCGTTCTTGAAATACCGATATTAAATACAATTGGTTTAGTATTGTTACTTGGGAATGTGATTGGAATGTTCGTTGTCAACATGATTGTAGCGAAAAATCCACTGATTGGTTTCGGTCAAGGTGCGTTTGGTTTAATTGATTTAGCGGGGATGATTGGTGATATCGTCAGTTATACACGTTTAACAGCCTTAGCCGTTGCTGGAGCGAATATTGGTATGGCATTCAACCTTATCGTAGGTCTGTTGCCGCCGTTTGTACGTTTCACAGTCGGAATATTATTATTCTTGGCATTACATGCCTTAAATATTTTCATTACTTATTTAGGAGCTTATGTGCATTCAATGCGTCTGCAATTCGTTGAGTTCTTTGGTAAGTTTTATGAAACAGGTGGAAAAGCTTTCAAACCATTAAGCCCACTTGAAAAAGAAGTTTGGATTCAAAAAAATTATAACAATAAATAGGAGGAATTAATAAAATGGAATTTCTACAAACATTATTCGGAGAAAACATTGGTCTAGTATTTGGAGGATTAGGGGCAGCAATTGCAACAATCTTTGGTGGAATTGGATCAGCACGCGGAGTTGGTATCGCAGGGGAGTCTGCAGCAGCTTTAGTTAAAGAAAAGCCTGAATTATTCGGACAAGCGTTAGTACTACAACTATTACCAGCGACACAAGGTTTATACGGATTCGTAATCGGATTATTAATGTTATTACAATTAGATGCTGGTATGGATACTTCAACAGGATGGTACTATGTTATGTGTGCTTTACCAGTAGCAATCACAGGTCTGACTTCAGGACCAGCACAAGGTAGAGTTTCTGTTGCAGGTATGCAAATCATTGCACAAAGACCAGAAAACTCAACTCAAGGGATTGTATTCTCAGCGATGGTTGAGACATACGCTATTCTTGGATTCGTAATTTCTCTACTTATGTTCTTATTAGTTTAATTACTGCTTTTACAATTAGACAAGAGAGGAGTGAGTAGATGGCTGATATTAATGGATTAACCAACAGTGTAATCGAACGAGAACAAGCCAAGGTTGACCAAGCGGTCCAAGCTTACCAACAAGAGCAAGCGGCCGAAACGGAAACTAAAAAAGAAAATCTAAAACAAACATTTGTTAAACGCAAATTTAATCTTGAACAAGATAGCAAACGTCAATTAGACATCTTGCTAAACAGTGCAAGTTTAAGAAAACGTGATCAAATATTAGAGACAAAGCAAGCAATTATAAGCGATTATATCGCGCAAGTGAAACACTCATTTGAACAGCTTGATGCAGAAACAACAAAGAAATTTATCGAAAGTGTTCTAAATGAATACTCAAATCCTGAACAATACGAAATTGTCTTAGGTGAAAAAACACGTGACTTATTAAATAACTCGCTTCAAGTGAAAGCACCAGTTTCTAACGAGACGGTTGCTGGCAAAGCAGGCTTTGTCCTACGCCAAGGAAGTATTGAGTATAATTATTTATTCGACAACTTAGTGGAAGAGAAGACGAGTTCTTTACAAAGACTTATCGTCGATCAGATTTTCAAAAAATCATAGGAGGTGGATTACATGCAAGATAGTTCATATGGACCGTTGAATACAACCGTCCGCGTACAAGAGACTAATCTCCTAAAGCAAAGTGACTATGACCGAATGTTATCAGCCAAAACCTATGAGGATGCTGTTCGAGTATTAGCCGACACCGGTTACCGTGATGGTATGGAAGAAGCGATTCAAACGAGAGAGTATGACGATATGTTAATGGATGAGTTGAAAGAAACTTACCAATGGATTATGGATCAATCGCCAAGTCCCGTACTTTCTGAATTAATGACTTTAAGCTATGCATATCACAATATCAAAGTGTTATTCAAAGAAGAACTTACGGGTAAAGACTTTGACCAAACATTAATTGATATCGGACTGTATCCTATTTATGAATTTCGCCGTGCGGTTTCTCAAGGGCAATCGGATGCTTTACCAAAATGGTATATGCAAAACATCAACAATTTAAGAATTGAATTTGCTGAGACACCACGGTTGAATGATATTGATATTTTCGTAGACCGTGCTTACGTCCATCATTTAAAACGTTTATCAGAAGAGATAGCCGACCATGACGTGACACGTTATATTGAAAAGTTAATTGATAATACAAATATGTCGATATTCTTTAGAGCAATGGCCAATGATCGTGGTCGTACACACTTACAAGCGACAATTACTAACGAAGGAGCGATTTCAACCGATTATTTTGTTGAAGTAGCTGAAGGCGGTATGGAGAACGCGATTCGCGTCTTCTCAGACTCACCTGATTACCGTGATATTGTGGCAGAAGCAATGGACGATCAAGGAAAATTCTCATTGAGACGTTTCGAACAAGCGATTGATAACGCAACGGAAACGTATTTAAAACAAGCAAGATTTCTTGTTTTTGGTCCGTTACCTGTCTTAGCGTTCATTAGTGCTAAAGAGATTGAAGTGAAGAATATCCGACTGGTTTTAACAGGGAAGATTAATAACATCGAATCAGACATTGTAAGAGATAGGATGAGATTAGATTATGCAGTATAAGATCGCTATCGTAGGAGAGAAAGATACAGTTTACGCTTTCGGGATGTTAGGAATGAATGTATTTTATACAACAGACGCAAAACAAGGACGTCAAGTTGTCAAAGATATCATAAAAGATGATTACGGTGTGATTTTTATTACTGAAAATCTGGCACAACAAATACCAGATATTATTAAAAAATATGATGATGAATTCATGCCGGCCTTCATTCTAATCCCAAGTGATTATGATTCTGAAAGTATCGGTTTACAGCGCGTTCAAGAAAATGTGCAAAAAGCCGTCGGTCAAAATATTCTATAGGAGGTATTATTATTGGATTCTGGAACAATCGTATCAGTATCTGGTCCTTTGGTAATCGCAAAGGGCTTAGATAACGCAAAAATTCGTGACATTTGTTACGTGGGTGACGCTAACTTAGTTGGTGAAATTATCCAAATTCGTAACGAAAATGTTTACGTACAAGTTTATGAAGAGACTTCAATGGTCGGTCCTGGAGAGCCTGTAAGACCTACAGGGAACCCATTATCAGTTGAATTAGGACCTGGATTAATTGCTGGAATGTTTGATGGTATTCAAAGACCACTACAAAAACTAGCAGAATTATCAAATAATTCATTCTTAGACCGTGGAGTTCACTTACCAGCTTTAGATCGTGAAACAATTTGGAATTTTACGAAAAACGTTGAAGTTGGAGACATGGTCGAATCAGGAGATATCATCGGTGAAGTTCCTGAAACTGATGTTATCTCACATAAAATTATGGTACCTGTAGGTACAAAAGGAACAATTAAATCAATTCAAGATGGTGATTTTAAAGTAGAAGATAATTTATACACTGTTGAATTGGAAAATGGTGAAGTGAAAGAATTTAACATGATTCAATCATCACCAATTCGTGAAGGACGTAAAACTTCACGTAAACGTACACCTGATGAGCCATTAATTACTGGACAACGTGTCATTGATACATTATTCCCAGTTGTTAAAGGTGGAGCAGCAACTGTTCCTGGACCATTCGGTGCAGGGAAGACTGTTGTACAACATCAGATTGCTAAATGGGCAGACGTGGACATCGTTGTTTATATCGGTTGTGGTGAGCGTGGGAACGAGATGACGGAAGTTATTAACGAATTCCCGGAACTAGTTGACCCACATACTGGTAAATCAATTATGGACCGTACAATTTTAATTGCCAATACATCAGATATGCCGGTTGCGGCTCGTGAAGCGTCAATCTATACAGGAATCACTATCGCAGAATATTTCCGTGATATGGGTTACTCTGTTGCCGTAATGGCGGATTCAACTTCTCGTTGGGCTGAGGCATTACGTGAAATCTCAGGTCGTTTAGAAGAGATGCCAGGGGACGAAGGTTACCCAGCTTACTTAGGTAGTCGACTGGCAGAATACTACGAGCGTGCTGGTAAAGTAGAAACTTTAGGTAAACCAGAACGTACTGGTGATATCACTGCAATCGGAGCCGTATCACCTCCCGGAGGAGATACATCAGAACCCGTAACACAAAACACAATGCGTGTAGCGAAAGTGTTCTGGGGACTAGACGCGACACTTGCTCGCCGTCGTCACTTCCCTTCAGTAAACTGGTTAACATCATACTCATTATATTCTTCAGATATGAATATTATTATGGGTAACCGATTAGGAATCGATTGGGATTCAATGGTTAAACATACGCGTGCTTTATTACAAGATGAGTCAGAATTAGAAGAAATTGTTCGTTTAGTTGGGGTTGAATCTTTATCAGATACAGACCGCTTGAAATTACAAACAGCAGCAATGATTCGTACAGACTACTTACAACAAAACGCTTATGACGATGTGGATACATTTACGGACTTAGAGAAACAAGCTCAAATGTTACAAACAATTCTTTATTTTGAAGAGAAAGGTCGCGAGACTTTAGAGCTTGGGGCTTCAATTAACAGTATCTTAAATGGAACAGTCAACTTAAGAGAGCGTATCGGACGTATGAAATATATCGAAGATAACACAGAAGCGCCTTACGCTGAAATTCGTAAAGCGATTGATGATACGTTAAGACAAGTGATGCAAGATGGAGGTGAGGTCTAAGGTGTTAAAAGATTATAGAGGTATTACTGAAATAGTCGATCCGTTAATTACGGTTCAAGACGTTGAAGGTGTTAAATTCGACGAGTTAGTAGATGTTCAATTAGGTAGCGGAGAAACACGTCGAGGCCAAGTACTAGAAGTTAAAGATGATAAAGCTGTCGTTCAATTATTCGAAGGTTCGACAGGGATCAACAAAATGGATACAAAAATCCGTTTCTTAGGACACCCATTAACATTAGATGTGTCTGAAGATATGATTGGACGCCGTTTTGACGGTATGGGACGAATTGCTGATGGTGGACCAGATTTAATTCCTGAGAAATCATTAGATATTAACGGGCAAGCAATTAACCCGGTTAAACGTCTGTATCCAAACGAATTCGTTCAAACAGGAGTATCAACGATTGACCATTTAAACACATTAGTTCGTGGTCAAAAATTACCAATCTTCTCTGGATCTGGACTTCCTCACCAAGACTTGGCTGCACAAATCGCACGTCAAGCTTCGGTAGTCAATTCAGATGAGAAGTTCGCGGTAGTGTTCGCAGCTATCGGGGTTACTTTTGAAGAGGCAGAATTCTTCATTAATGACTTTACTGAAACTGGCGCGATCGATCGTTCAGTTGTATTCATCAACTTAGCGGATGACCCAGCTATTGAACGTATCGCAACGCCACGTATGGCTCTAACAGCTGCTGAATATTTAGCGTTTGAAAAAGACATGCATGTTCTTGTAATTATGTCAGATATGACTAACTACGCGAACGCATTGCGTGAAGTATCAGCAGCGCGTCGTGAAGTACCAGGACGTCGTGGTTACCCAGGGTACTTATATACAAACTTAGCGACACTTTATGAGCGTGCAGGTCGTATAGAAGGATCTAACGGATCAGTGACTCAAATTCCAATTGTCACCATGCCGGAAGATGATATCACTCACCCGATCCCTGACTTAACCGGTTATATTACTGAGGGACAAATTTTATTATCTCGTGAGTTATATAACCAAGGTATTGAACCACCGGTAGATGTTTTACCATCATTATCTCGTCTGAAAGATAACGGGATTGGAGAAGGTAAGACACGTGCGGACCACGCATCAACCATGAACCAGATTTTCTCTGCTTATGCTCAAGGTAAAGAAGCGAAAAGTTTAGCTTCTGTATTAGGGGACTCTGCCTTAACGGACAGTGACTTGAAATACTTAGAGTTTGCGGATGAATTTGAACAACGTTACGTGAACCAAGGTTACTACACAAACCGAACAATTGAAGATACATTAGCAATTGGTTGGGACTTATTAGGTATCTTGCCACGTACAGAATTAACTCGTATTAGTGAGGAACACTTGGATCAGTACTTACCAAAGACTGAGGAAGGGTGATAAGCCATGGCACAACTAAACGTTAATCCGACAAGAATGGAACTTGCTCGTCTGAAAGACCGTTTAGCATTAGCAACACGTGGGCATGATGTCTTAAAAGACAAACAAGACGGGTTAATGCGTAGTTTTATCGAATTAATTCGTGAGAACAATGCCTATCGTCAAGAAGTTGAAGGCCACCTGAAAAAAGGAATGCAAAACTTTGCCTTGGCAAAAGCTTTACTGCATGAGGAATATCTAGAACAGATTTCCTTAGTCCCTCAATATGATGTAACGGTAGATGTTCGTAAGGAAAATATGATGAGTGTAAAAGTGCCTAAAATGCACTTCAGTTCAGATGATCATGATGATCAGTCACTGAATTACGGTTACATCAACTCGAACGCAGACTTAGATGAAACTTTACAAGAATTCAGTGATGTTCTACCTAAAATGTTAAAACTCGCTGAACTTGAAAAGACGAGTCAATTATTGGCGAATGAAATCGAAAGAACGCGACGCCGAGTAAATGCCTTACACGAACGAACAATTCCAGACTTGGAAGAAACAATCAAAACAATCCAAATGAAACTTGACGAAAACGAACGTGCAGAAATTACACGACTGATGAAAATCAAAGATTTCGATCAAGAAGATTAGTTATAAAAGAGAAAACCCACCAAATCGGTGGGTTTTTTCTTGTTTTATGAGGGATTTAAGGGTTGCGGGGCATCGTGTTGTGGCGCGACGTACCGCAAATGAGGATACGGAGTGTCGTGCTCACTCACGACGCCCCGCAAATGGGAATGCAGAGTGTCGTACTCCCTCACGACGTCCCACAAATGTGAATATGTAGTGTCGTGCTCACTCACGACGTACCGCAAATGAGGATACGGAGTGTCGTGCTTACTCACGACGCCCCACAAATGCGAATGCGGAGTGTCGTGCTCACCCACGACGTCCCGCAAATGTTTATGGCAATATAAAAGTACAGAAGAGGAGGTGCGGATGTTTTTTTGGACTTTTTCAAGCAATTAAACCTAGTTTCTTTCTGTAATCAATCGGACTGAGACCGCCTAGAG